>JAGALX010000050.1 GCA_017625035.1 Clostridia bacterium | reverse complement strand
TGTTCCGTACTCACTTCCAGTTATTTCCAGTAAAAAAAACGATATTCTGGAGGTTTATTAAGTGCGCCCTTTTTATTGTCAACGTGCTAAAAAAAATTAAAAAATTTTTAAAACTTATCTTGACATTTTACCAGATGTCTAATTTATTATATGAAAAAACAGATATTTAGTTATAATTTATTTTATTTTTTCTAATGTTTCTTTTGGGCAGGAAATAAAAAAGAGCTTATCGTTTATTGATAAGTTCTTTGAAAATTTTTACATTTCTATTGTATTTTTTATTTTTGATATAGTATAATATTCTTGTTCTCCATTCATCATAACCCTTAAGGAGGTGATGACATGGGTGAATGGATTAAAATGTTTGTTAAAGTCTATGTGTTAACATTGCTTTATAAAATCTTTAAAGATTTTAGTGATTAATACATATAGCAAAAACTAGAGTATTCGCAGTACTCTAGTTTTTTATTCTCCTCACGGATAAATGTTAAAATGTTTGTTTACAGTAAGAATGTCTAAAAATAAAACTAGCAACTTATCTCTCTTATCTGTATTGTAAATTATACTAGAGTTAATTTAAAAAATCAATAGTTTCTTGTTAAATATATTAAATATTTTATATATTATACCACTTTTATGTTAATTTTGCAAATTTATAAAAATAGCTAACCGCATAACTTTTTATACGTTTTTAGATAAACTTATAAACAAAAAAATGCCGAAAAATCGGCATTTTTTTGTATTTACATTTATTTCATAGCTTCTTCTACAGCAACTGCTACTGCAACTGTAGCACCAACCATTGGGTTGTTACCCATACCTATTAATCCCATCATTTCAACATGAGCTGGTACAGATGATGAACCTGCAAATTGTGCATCTGAGTGCATTCTTCCCATTGTATCTGTCATACCATATGAAGCAGGACCTGCTCCCATATTGTCTGGGTGTAATGTTCTTCCTGTTCCTCCACCTGAAGCAACTGAGAAGTATTTTTTACCTTGTTCAATACATTCTTTTTTGTATGTTCCAGCAACTGGATGTTGGAATCTTGTTGGGTTTGTAGAGTTACCTGTTATAGAAACATCTACTTTTTCCATATGCATTATAGCTACACCTTCTCTAACATCATTTGCCCCATAACATCTAACTTTTGATCTTTCTCCATCAGAATAAGCAATTTCTTCTACTACATTAACTTTTCCTGTAAAGAAATCAAAATCTGTTTTTACATATGTAAATCCATTTATTCTTGAAATAACTTGAGCTGCATCTTTTCCTAAACCATTTAATATAACTCTTAATGGCTCTTTTCTAACTTTGTTAGCAGATTTAGCTATACCAATAGCACCTT
This sequence comes from Clostridia bacterium, assembly GCA_017625035.1. Classification (GTDB taxonomy): domain Bacteria; phylum Bacillota; class Clostridia; order TANB77; family CAG-508; genus CAG-492. Next base: position 65,878 of record JAGALX010000050.1, on the reverse strand, counting down.
CTGCAGCTGCGAAACTTTCATGCCCTGCTAAGAATGCAAAACATTTTGTTTCTTCTGATAATAACATAGATGCTAAATTTCCATGTCCTAAACCAACTTTTCTATCATCTGCAACAGAACCTGGTATACAGAAAGATTGTAATCCTTCTCCTATGCATTTTGCTGCATCAGCTGCTTTTGTACAACCTTGTTTAATTGCAATAGCTGCACCTAATGTATACGCCCAAGCTGCATTTTCAAAACAAATTGTTTGAACTCCTTTAACTATTTCATATGGATTAAATCCTTTATCTGTACATATTTTTAATGCATCTTCAAAATCTTTAATTCCATATTTTTCCATCACTGGTTTAATTTGATTTATTCTTCTTTCATAACTTTCAAATGTTACTGCCATTTTATTTTACCTCCTATAAATATTTATTTCATAATTTTATGAATTTTGCTTATTAGTTCATCTACATTTGTATATGGCATTTGAATAAAATTTTCATTTTCTGTTATCATGCTTGAAATATTTTTTATTCATATATGCATATAACTTTTTTATTTATTACTCCTCACGTGGATCTATTTTCTTAACAGCATCGTCAAATCTTCCATATTTTCCAGAAGATTTTTCAATAGCTTCCATTGGTTCGATTCCTTTTTTGATGTTTTCCATCATTTTTCCTAAGTTAACATATTTGTAACCAATGATTTGATTATCTTTATCTAAACCAACTTCAGTTATGTATCCTTCTGCAAGTTCTAAGTATCTTGGTCCTTTAACCTTTGTTGAATAAATTGTACCAACTTGGCTTCTATGACCTTTACCTAAATCTTCAAGACCTGCTCCTATTGTTAATCCACCTTCTGAGAATGCAGATTGTGTTCTTCCATAAACTATTTGTAAGAATAATTCTCTCATAGCAGTATTTATAGCATCACAAACTAAGTCTGTGTTTAATGCTTCTAATATAGTTTTACCAACTAAAATTTCTCCAGCCATAGCTGCTGAATGTGTCATACCTGAACATCCAATTGTTTCAACTAAAGCTTCTTGGATAATTCCTTCTTTAACATTTAATGTTAATTTACAAGCTCCTTGTTGAGGTGCACACCATCCAATACCATGTGTGAATCCTGAAATATCTTTAATATCTTTAGCTTTAACCCATTTTCCTTCTTCTGGAATTGGTGCTGGTCCATGGTCCACTCCTTTAGCTACTGGACACATATTTTCTACTTCTTTTGAATAAATCATTTTAATTGCTCCTTTCAAATTTCATTTTTAATATATTTTTTATTACTTTTGTGTAAATATATATAAAATAACATGCAATAGACAATACTAAAATAATTCACTATACTAGAAAAAGCTGCAAAGATTAGGAACTGTGGGGGGATATATATTATTTTTAATGTGAACTTGGGTGGGGACCGACAAGTTAGAAAATGTTAGTGAATCGACTTAGATAGCTAAGATGAACTTACATTTTCTTACGCAGTTGGGGTGAACTTAAAAATAATATATATCCCCCCACAGTTCCTAATCTTTGCAGCTTTTTCGGCAACATAGCACAAACTTTAATAAAAAGTTACTGCAATTATTTTATTCCTTAATTAACAAGCTTTCCCCACTCATTTCATCAGGTTTTTCAAGTTCCATAATATCAAGCATAGTAGGAGCTAAATCTGCAAGTCTACCAGACTTAAGTTTAGCACTTTCCATACCAATAAGCATTAAAGGAACCGGATTAGTAGTATGAGCAGTATGAGGCTCACCAGTTATATAATCAATCATTTGCTCTGAATTACCATGATCTGCAGTAATTAAAATTACTCCGCCAATTTCGTTCATAGCATCTACAACCTCACCTACACACTTATCTACAGTTTCAATTGCTTTAACAGCTGCTTCTAGGCTACCAGTATGACCAACCATATCTGGGTTAGCATAATTTAAAATTATAGAATCATATTTTTTAGATTTGATTGCCTCAATAACTTTTTCTGTAACTTCTGGTGCACTCATTTCAGGTTTTAAATCATATGTTTCAACTTTAGGAGATGGAATTAAAATTCTATCTTCTCCCTCATATTGTTGTTCTTCTCCTCCATTAAAGAAGAATGTAACATGAGCATATTTTTCAGTTTCAGCAATTCTTAATTGTGTTAAACCTTTATTACTTATATATTCACCAAAAGTATTAACTAATTTTGTTGGTCTAAATGCTATTTTTACATTTGGCATTGTTTCATCATATTGAGTCATGCAAACAAAGAATAAATTTAAATCTTTTTTAGTTTCAAATTCTGAAAATTCTTTATCAACTAATACTCTTGTTATTTCTCTGGCTCTATCTGGTCTAAAGTTGAAGAATATTATAGAATCATTTTTTGAAATTGTTGCAATTGGATTTTCACCACTATAAATAACAGTTGGCTCTACAAATTCATCAAAAACCTCTTTTTGATATGAGCTTTCGATTGCAGTTACAGCAGATGTATGTTTTTCTCCAATTCCATTTACCATTGCATCGTATGCTTTTTGAATTCTGTTCCATCTTTTATCTCTATCCATGCTATAGAATCTACCAGAAATTGATGCTATTTTTCCAACACCTTTTTGTTTCATTTTTTCTTCTAATTTTATGATATATCCCTCTGCTGATGCAGGAGGTGTATCTCTTCCATCTAAGAAACAATGAACATATACGTCTTCGAAATCTTTTCTTTTAGCTAATTCTAACAATCCAAAAAGATGACGCATATGACTGTGTACACCACCATCTGATAATAGTCCCATTATGTGTAATTTTGAATTATTTTTCTTACAGTTTTCTATTGCCTCTATAAACTCTGGAATACTGAAAAAATCACCATCTTCGATTGATTTTGTTATTCTTGTAAGCTCTTGATATACAATTCTTCCAGCTCCTATGTTTGTATGCCCAACTTCTGAATTTCCCATTTGTCCATCTGGTAAACCTACATTTAACCCACTTGTATAGATTTGAGTAGTAGGACATGTTTTCATTAGTTTATCTATATTAGGGGTATTTGCTGTATTAATGGCATTACCATTTTGATTTTCATTAATACCAAAACCATCTAATATCATTAGCATTGTTGTTTTTTTATCCATTTTTTATACCATCCTTTTATACACATTAATTTTTACATTTTAGTGGATTATTTGTCATAATTTACTATTTTGCTAAATTCTTCTGCTTTTAAGCTTGCTCCTCCTACTAATCCACCATCTATATCTGATGCCCCAAATAATTCTTTGGCATTAGAAGATTTTACACTTCCACCGTATTGTATTATAACATCTTCTGCTACTTCATTTCCATATATTTCTAAAATTTTATTTCTTATTGCTTTTATGCTATTATTTGCATCTTCTGATGTTGCAGTTTTTCCTGTTCCTATTGCCCAAATTGGTTCATATGCAATTATTGTATTTTTAACTTGCTCATTTGTTAATCCTTCTAGAGCAAGTTTTGTTTGATTTGTTATGATTTGCTCAGTTATTCCAGCTTCTTTTTGCTCCAATGTTTCTCCAACACATACTATCGGTTTTAAGCCATTTGCAAAAGCAGCTTTTATTTTTTTGTTTACTGTTTCATCTGTTTCTGCAAAATATTGTCTTCTTTCAGAATGACCTATTATAACATATTCTACTCCTATTGATTTTAGCATTTGTCCAGAAACTTCTCCTGTATATGCACCCTTTTCTTCCCAATGCATATTTTGGGCACCTATTTTTATGTTTGTTTCTTGTGCTGTTAATAATGCGTAAAATAAATCTGTGTATGGCACACAAAGAATTACTTCACTGTTTGTATCTTTTACAAGTGGTGCTAATTCTGTAATCATGCTTATTGCTTCGTTTGGAAGCATATTCATTTTCCAGTTTCCAGCGATAACTTTTTTTCTCATGGTTTTTATCCCTCCTTAACTTTTTTATTTTCATTTTTAACAGTTTTGAAAATAAATTTACGAATAATTTAACTTCAATTATTTATTCATTAAACATTCAATTCCTGGTAATTTTTTTCCTTCTAAGAATTCAAGTGAAGCTCCTCCACCTGTTGAAATATGAGTGAATTTTTCTGCAAGTCCTGCTTTTTCAACTGCTGCTGCTGAATCTCCCCCACCAATAATTGTTGTTGCGTCTTCCATTTCTGATAAAGTTTTTGCAACTGCATTTGTTCCTATTGCAAATTTATCAAATTCAAATAATCCTACTGGACCATTCCATATAACAGTTTTTGCTGATTTTAATTCTTGTGTATACATTTCTATTGTTTTATCTCCTATGTCAAAACCTTCCCATCCATCAGGAATTTCTGTCCAATCTACTACTTTTGTTTCTGTATTTGGATCAAATTCTTTTCCTAATCTTGTGTCTACTGGAAGCATTAGTTTTACACCTTTTTCTTCTGCTTTTGCCATAAGTTCTTTTGCTAAATCTAATTTATCTAATTCGCAAATTGAATTTCCGACACCATATCCTTGTGCTTTGAAGAATGTATATGCCATTGCTCCACCAATCATTAAAGTATCAACTTTTTCTAGTAAACTATTTATAACACCTATTTTATCAGAAACTTTTTTTCCTCCTAATATTGCTACAAATGGTCTTTGTGGATTTTCTAAGCTTGAGCCTAAGAATTTTAGCTCTTTTTCAATTAAAAATCCTGATACTGCTGGTAAATAATCTGCTATACCTGCTGTTGAGCTGTGTGCTCTGTGTGCTGTTCCGAATGCATCATTTACAAATATTTCTGCCATTGATGCTAATTCTTTTGAAAATTCTGGATCATTTTTTTCTTCTCTTGCGTCATATCTAACATTTTCTAATAATACAACTTCTCCGTTTTGCATATTAGATGTTAGTTGTTTTGCACTTTCTCCTACTACATCTTTAGCAAGTTTTACTTCTGTACCTAATAGTTTTGATAATTCAGCAGCTACTGGTGCTAAAGAAAACTCTGGTTTTACTTCTCCTTTTGGTCTTCCAAGATGTGAACATAAAACTACTTTACAATTATTTTCTAATAAGTATTTGATAGTTTCTAATGCTCCTACGATTCTTCTGTTATCAGTTATTTTTCCATCTTCATTAAGTGGTACATTGAAGTCACATCTAACAAATACTTTTTTGTTTTTTAGATCTATGTCTTTAACTGTTTTCTTGTTCATAATTATTTTTCTCCTTACTTTTTTGTTTTTTTTTCACGCAATATGAGATTCCATAATATTATGAAAAATAATATATTAATAATTAATGATATTATGATTATACGTGGTCCTTATTATTTTTCATGCTTCATTATTTCCTTAAACTAAAAAAATAATTTTTTAATTATAAGAGAGGCAGAGAACCCTGCTCTGCCTCATTACCATTTTTTATATTAACTATGCTAATTCTGCAAAGTATTTTATTGTTCTTACCATTTGGCTTGTATATGAATTTTCGTTATCATACCATGATACAACTTGAACTTGGTATAAATCTTCTGACACTTTTGTTACCATTGTTTGTGTGCTATCGAATAATGATCCATATCTAATTCCAATTATATCTGAAGAAACTAATGGTTCTTCTGTATATCCGAAAGATTGGTTAGATGCTGCTTTCATTGCTGCATTTATTCCTTCTACAGTTACATCTGTCCCTTTAACAACTGCTGTTAATATAGTTGTTGATCCTGTTGGTACTGGAACTCTTTGTGCTGATCCTATTAATTTTCCATTTAATTCTGGAATAACTAATCCTATAGCTTTTGCTGCACCTGTTGAATTTGGTACAATATTTACTGCTGCTGCACGAGCTCTTCTTAAATCACCTTTTCTGTGTGGTCCATCTAGTACCATTTGATCTCCTGTGTATGCATGTATTGTTGACATTATTCCTGATTGAATTTCCGCAAATTTATTTAAAGCATTTGCCATTGGTGCTAAACAGTTTGTTGTACAAGATGCTGCTGATATTATTTTATCATCTGCTGTTAAAATATTTTCGTTAACACCAAATACTACTGTTGGTAAATCATTTCCAGCTGGTGCTGATATAACAACTTTTTTAGCTCCTGCATCAATATGAGCTTGTGATTTTTCTTTTGATGTGTAGAATCCTGTACATTCTAATACTACATCTACTCCTATTTCTCCCCATGGTAATTCTGCTGCATTTGCTTTTGCATATATTTTAATTTCTTTTCCATCAACTGTTATAGAATCTTCTCCTGCTACAACTGTATCTGCTTTTTCGTATCTTCCTTGTGCAGAATCATATTTTAATAAATGAGCTAACATTTTAGGACTTGTTAAATCGTTTATTGCAACGATTTCATACCCTTCTGCTCCAAACATTTGTCTAAATGCTAGACGTCCTATGCGTCCAAATCCGTTAATAGCTACTTTTACTGACATAAAATTTTTCCTCCATTCTGATGTTTTTTAACATCTTGTAAAATGATTAATTTTTTAACCGTGTTCATTGTATACCAAAATAAGGCAGTTTTCAAGTATATCTTCCTTCATTTTGTAAAAATTATACATTTTTTATTTTTGTATTGATTTGATATATGAATTATGATATTCTTAAAGTTTATAAAATGCACATTTGAGAATATGAAAAGTGTATACAATTTTTAAAAAATCAACTCTACAATTGGTAGGTTAACTTAATTGTGCACTTTTTTTACGTCCCCAATGTGCAAAAAAAGATATGAGCAAGTTTAATTTGGTCATATCTTTTTATCTTAAATTTCAAAATCATCTAATATGTCACTTATATCATTGTAATCACTGTCATAATTTCTGTTATAACTACTATTATATCTATATAAATTACTATCAACTTCATTTTCAATTACATCATATGTGTATTTCATCACAAAGCCCATAGCAATCCATACTATAGTATAGATAATATTTAGTGCAATTCCTACAGAACCACAAGAAATTCCAGTTATTGAAAAGCCTTTTCCTTTATTTATAATTTTTGATTTTTTTAGCCCTTTAACTGCTAATACTAGTGCTATAATAGCTAATATAAGTCCTATTATTGGTACCCAGCATAATACAACTGATATAATACCTAATACCATTGATACTGTAGCAGAAGTGTTATCGTTTGAGTTTTGATTAGTGTTTGAATTTTGATTGATTTCTTCATAATTTTCCATTTATATTCCCCCCTCTCTTTCTAGAACTTCTTCAAAAGATACAGAATTTTTTAATTCATTTTCTTTTGTAACTTTCTCCTCATATTATAGCAACCTTACAAATAAATTACAACAAAAATCATCTGTATATTTCTAAAATTTTGGTAAATACTACAATTACTAAATATATTTTCTATATTTTGAGAGGATTTACCTTATGAATAAATTTTACAATTTTTTTAAAAGATTTTTTGAATATAAACCGTATACAAACTATAATTTTAGTATTGATACTGATAGCTCGGACAAAGAAACTAATGATTCTAGCACATCAGACTCTAGCTCACCAGAATCTGTGGAACCAAAAAAGATTTTCTCGAAATTGTCAGAAAATCTAGATTTTTTAAAATATAAATATAATGCTTTAATTTCTCCTGATATAAAATTTCGTGAATTTTCTTTACTTGCTAATAATACACAATATAATTCATTTATTATATATATTGAAGGAATGGTTCATTCTCCATCTATAAATGAATTTATATTAACTCCACTTATGATGAGAAATATGGCAAATACATTTGATGAAAAACAAAAAAAATTTATTTGTGAGCAAACTATTGATAAAGTAAAAATTAAAAAAACTAAAAATGAAAAAGAATCTAATTTGGCAGAAACCATTTATAATACCCTTGTTCCACAAAATAGTGTTAATAAACTTTCAGTATTTTCTGATGTGTTTAATGCAATAAATATGGGCGATTGCATTCTTTTTATAGATTCACTCAATATTGCATTTGGTATAGATGTAAAAGGTTTTAAGCAAAGAAGTATAGATACACCTAATAATGAAATTGTTATAAGAGGTTCTCAAGAAGCTTTTGTTGAAAATATAAGAACCAATACTTCTATGATAAGAAGAATTATTAATAATGAGAATTTAGTTTTTCAAACTATAAAAGTTGGAAAAATCACAAAAACACAGGTTTCTATTGGATATATAAAAGGTATTGCAAATCAAGACTTAGTTTCTGAAGCAGCATTTAGAATTAATAATTTAGACATAGATTACCTTATATCTTCTGGTCAATTAGAGCAATTAATACAAGATTCTCCAAGTAGCTTATTTCCACAAATGATGGCTACTGAAAGACCAGATAAAGTTACTAATTTTTTACTAGAAGGAAGGGTTGTTATTTTAGTAAATGGAAGTCCCTATGCTCTTATAATACCTGGGGTTTTTTCAGATTTTTTATCTTCTCCTGAAGATTTAAATTTAAAATTTCAATTTGCTAATTTAGAAAAAATAATAAGACTATTTGCTATGACACTAGCCCTTTTATTACCAGCATTATATATTGCCATAACGAACTTCCATCAGGAACTCATTCCAACAGAACTATTATTTACAATTGCAGCAGCTAGAGATTCAGTTCCTTTCCCTACTTTTATAGAAATATTACTTATGGAAATTTCATTTGAGCTTATTCGTGAAGCTGGACTTAGAGTTCCTACTCCACTTGGCTCAACAATAGGTATTGTTGGTGCCCTCATTTTAGGAGAAGCTGCAGTTTCCGCTTCACTTGTTAGCCCTGTTTTAATAATAGTTGTTGCAATTACAGCCATTTGCTCTTTTAGTATTCCTGATTTTTCTTTAAGTTTTACATTTAGAATATATAGATTTGTTTATATTATTTTAGGATATCTTGCTGGATTTTTAGGAATTGGTTTTGGATTATTTATTCAACTTGCATTAATGTGTAATTTACAATCATTTGGCTCACCATATATTACTCCATTTTCACTAAATAAAAACAAAAGAAGTATTTCTACTTATTTTGTTCCGCCAATTTGGAAAAGAGAACGAAATTCAGAATTTGTGCATGCACAGAAAAAATATTCACAAAGAAAAATAAGTATGGTTTGGAGGAAAAAATAATATGCGTTTATCAAAATTAGAAACATTAGAAGCAATCGCCTTAATTGTAATTATCATGGCAAATAAAATTATATTAAATCTTCCTAAAAGTATCATTACTTCTACAGGTTCTGCTGGTTGGTTAAATAGCATTTATGTAAGTCTTATTGCAATTTTATTTGCATATGTAGTGACTCGTTTATTTAAAAATTTTTCTGGTCAAGATATATTAGATGTTTCTAATTATTTAGGTGGCAAGTTTTTAAAAGCCTCGGTAGGTATACTTTATATTTTATTTTTTATTATTATATGTATATTAATAATTAGAAATTTTTCTGAAACATTAAAAATAATATATTTTACCACATCACCAATTATTTTTTTAATACTATTTTTTGTTATAGCTGCATGCATTACAAATAAATTTGGAATTAAAGTAATTTCAAAAATTAATTTAATAATTGCACCTGCTGTATTTATTAGTATTTTTGTAATATTTTTTTCTACAATAAAAAATTTCATTCCACAACGACTATTTCCTATATTAGGATATGGAGTTAATGAAACTTTTTTTAGTGGGCTTACAAATTTATTTGGATTTACTGGATTAGCATATTTACTTTTTTTGCAACCATTACTGAAAAATAATAAAGATTTCAAAAAAATTTCAATTATATCATTTGTTATATCTAGTATACTTCTATGCTTAAGTGTTACTTGTTTATTATTAGTATTTTCTTTTGTTATTGATGCAAATGAAAATGTATCAATTTATTTGCTTACAAGAATGGTTAGATATGGTGATGTAATACAAAGAGTTAATGCATTATTTATATTTATTTGGATTTTATCTATTATTTCTTATATTAGTATTACTTTATTTTTCGCTACACATATTACGAAAAAGCTTACTAATTTGACAAATACAAATACATTAACTTATTGTTATGGCTCAATTATATTAGCTGTAACTATGTTATTTCAAGATTTTGCTGGTTTTCTAGCAGTTTTTGAAAAAACATTTAGAATTACATCTTTGATTTTAATTTTTGGTATAAGTATACTAATATTAATATTAGCAAATTTAAAATACAAATTTTTAAAGAAAAAATAGAAAATTTATTGGAAGGATATTTATGAAGAAAATTTTTAAAAATTTTTTGTTATTAATTTTATTATTAATAACATTATTTAATTTGACAGGATGCTATGATGCCAGGGGAATTGAAGAATTGGCATATGTAATTGCTATTGGACTCGATGTTTCTGAAGATAATGAACTAGAATTAACTTTACAATTTGCAACTTCTGGAGGTAATGATTCATCTGGAAGCTCTTCTAATTCATCTCAATTAACAAGTACAACTATGACATCTATAAAGTGTGCTTCTATAAATTCTGGAATAGCTTCAATAAATAGTCATATAAGTAAAAAAGTAAATTTATCACATTGCCAAAAAATAATAGTTTCTGAAAAGCTAGCATATCTAGGGCTTTCTGAGTTTTTAGATACTTTTGCTAATAATATTGAACTAAGAACTGATTGCAGTATTGTAATATCAAAATGCAGCGCTAAAGATTATTTAAAGAATGTAAAACCTTCTTTAGAAACATTAACTGCTAGATACTATGAAGCTTCATTAAACTCTACACAATATACAGGCTATACTGTTGATGTGAATTTATCTGAATTTTATTCTAATGTAAAAGATAGCTATTCACAAGCTTATGCGATATTAGGTGGAATTAATAATACATCTTCAAAAAACAATGCTCAGCTAAATGCTGATTATACAGCTGGCGAAAGCCCTATAGAAGATAAAGATGTTATTGAAAATTTGGGAATTGCAGTATTTCATGGTGATAAATTAGTTGGAGAACTTACAGGATTAGATAGTATTTGCCATTTAATTGTTAATAATGATTTAGATTCTTGTACACTTTCAATTCCGAGTCCATTTGAAGACGAAAAGTATTTAGATCTTAGTATAACTACTGAAAAAAAAGCTAAGTGCTCTGTAACCCAAATTAATTCATCACCATTAATAACAGTCAATGTTTATTTAATTGGATACGGATTATCTCTTAACGATGATACATCTTATAATTCAGCTGAATCATTGAAATTAGTTGAAAATTATGCAGAAAAATATATCAAAAGTCAAATTAAAGATTATTTATATAAAACATCGAAAAAATATAATGCAGATATATGCGGTTTTGGTAGATATGCAGTAACCGATTATCTTACATTAGATGAATGGTATAAATCAAATTGGCTAGAAAACTATAAAGATTCTTTTTTTGATGTTAATGTAGATTTAATCATGAAATCTGGTAATATGTTCGCTCGAACCTAAAATTGGAAATGGGGACGGTTCTCTTTTCCCATTTTTGGGAATTTGGGACACATCTTGCCAATGTATGCACATTTGGAACGTGCACATCAGGTTGCACATCAGGTTGCACATTGGGGACGTTAAAAATGTGCAGATTAACTCATAATAAGGAAGGTTTGTATATGAAAATTTTAGTTTTAATTACAACAATTTATATTCTTATAAGTTCTATTAGTTATTCAATTTACGAATTTAAACAAAAAAATAAAGTTCGGTGGGATAACTGTATGTTTTCTTGGAATTGCTCAATGTATATTTACAAGCTATGTGTTGTTCTTTCTTTAGTCCGGTAGAAAACTAGAATTAAATGCATATTGGGTGCACATTTTTTAACGTCCCCTATGTGCATTTTTCCTGATAGAAAAGAACAAAAGCGGACATATTTAAATTCGAATCTGTTTATGTCATTTTTTCGTCCGCGTCTTTGTTCGCGCGCCAATTTTTGCAAAAAAATTGTGTGCAATGAATTTTTTATAATAGGAAAGTATTATTAGTTAACTTTTACTCATATATCGAACTTTCCTATTATAAAATAGAAGATGTTTTTAAACATCTTCTATTTTTTTACTATCAACATGTTCAATTTTCTTCCACTCAGTATCTCTCTTAAATAAGCATTTTATATTAATTAATAACCAAGATCCCATAAATAATGGATATAAAGCCAAACCTTTTATCATAGGCTTTATTGGTTTCTTTTCTAAGAACATTACAATTACACCTGTAAATATTGGTAATATTAAAGTTGGTATTACATATTTTAATGTTGATATAAATAAATCTGATACACCTATTCCACCTTGTATAAATAGAACAAAATTTAATATTAATAAAACTACAGTTAATACCAGCATTGGAGCTGTTCCTAACATATATAATAAACCATCAAAATTCATTACAGTTTTATTTTTTACAACTGCTGCTGCTAGTGGTTTTGTATATTCTTTTAAACATTGCATATGACCAACTGTCCATCTTGATCTTTGAGTCCAAGATTGTTTAAATCCTACTGGTTGTTCATCATATACTATAGCATCTCTTGCCCAACCTAATTTTTTTCCAGATATAATTCTTTTTAAAGAAAACTCAATATCTTCTGTTAATGTTTTAGTATCCCATCCATGTGGTTTTATAACATCAAATTTTACCATAAATCCTGTACCATTCATTAATGGAGATAACCCTATATTGTATCTTGCTAAATGATAAAATCTGTGCATTGTCCAATAAAATATTGCATATCCTGCTGATACCCAACTTGCTGATGGATTTTTTATATCTTTATATCCTTGAACAACATCTTCGCCTTGACATAATTTTTTGTTCATAACATTTAAAAAGTTTTCATCTACAATATTATCTGCATCGAATATACAAAAAGCATCATATGGTGCATCTTCTTCTATTTTTTGCTTAAAAAACCATTGTAAAGCATGACCTTTGGTTTTATGCTTTTCGTCAAATCTTTCGTATACAATAGCTCCTGCATTTTTTGCAACTTCTGCTGTTTTATCTGTGCAGTTGTCTGCTATTACATATATATCATATAGTTCTTTTGGATATTTTAACTTATTTAAACTTTCTACTAAATTTCCTACAACAGCTTCTTCATTGTGTGCTGGTATTATTGCCATAAATCGATGTTGTTTTTCTTCTTTTAATGGTTTATCTTTAACCTTAAGAAAAGAACATAAGGTAATTATAAATTGATATACCCAATATATTGTTACAATCCAGACTAGTGCCTGTTGCAAAATAAATAAATATTCCATTTTTTACTCCTTAATTTTATAATTTAAAAATATACATATATATATTATACTTGTTCGTATTACTTTTTTCAACATTTTATTTGTTTTTTTTACATTATTTGTTTTTTACATTTTGCTTCAAATTATGCTATTATAGAACAATAGTGGCGCATTTAAAATATTCTAACTTTTTTCAAATTATATTATGCGCCACGTGTAATTGTTCGCGCGCCAATTTTTGAAAAAAATTGTGTGCAATGAATTTTTTATAATAGGAAAGTATTCGCAGTTAAACTTTACTCCACAATAGAACTTTCCTGTTATATAAAAAATGCACATTTTTAACGTCCCCAATGTGCGCCCAATGTGCGCAAACGTCGCTAATGTGCATATTTTTTTATTCTTGTACTATTTCTTCTTGAGCTATAGATTCTAAATCTTTCATGCTTAAATTTATTCTTCCTTGGCTATCTATATCAGAAACTTTTACTCTTATTTCATCTCCTATTGATAACACATCTTCTACTTTATCTACTCTTTTGCTTGATATTTTTGATATATGAAGTAATCCTTCTTTTCCTCCTAAATCAACAAATGCTCCGAATGGCATTATTTTTGTTACAACACCATCATAAATTTCACCTGGTTCTATTTCTCTTGCTATATCTTCTATCATTTTCATTGCAGCTTCTGCATTTTTTGTATCATTTGAATATACACATACTGAACCATCTTCTTCAATGTCTATTTTTACATTAGTTTCTGCAATTATTTTGTTAATTACTTTTCCTCCTGTACCTATTACATCTTTTATTTTATCAACACTTATTTTTGTTGTTAAAATTTTTGGTGCATATCTTGATATTTCTGCTCTTGGCTCTGGTATTTGTTTTAACATTATTTCATCTAATATATAGTGTCTTGCTTTTTCTGTTCTTTCAAATGCTTGCTCTATTATATCATATGTTAAACCATCTATTTTGATGTCAACTTGTATAGCTGTTATACCATCTTTTGTTCCACCAACTTTAAAGTCCATGTCTCCAAAGAAGTCTTCTATTCCTTGAATGTCTGTTAACATTACATATCTGTTTGGGTCATTTTTATCTGTTACTAGACCTGTTGATATACCTGCTACTGGCTTTTTAATTGGAACCCCTGCATCCATTAATGCAAGTGTACTTCCACAAATACTTGCTTGTGATGTTGATCCATTTGAGCTTAATACTTCTGATACAACTCTTATTGCATATGGGAATTCTTCTTCTGATGGAATTACTGGAACTAATGCTTTTTCTGCTAAAGCTCCATGTCCAACTTCTCTTCTTCCTGGACCTCTTGATGGTCTTGCTTCTCCAACACTGTATGATGGGAAGTTATATTGATGCATATATCTTTTTCCATCTTCTTCATCTAATCCATCTAATAATTGCTCTTCACTTTTCATACCTAAAGTTACGATTGACATTACTTGAGTTTGACCTCTTGTAAATATTGCGCTTCCGTGAACTCTTGGTAATAATCCTACTTCACATGATAATGGTCTTAAGTCTTCTAAACTTCTTCCATCTGGTCTTTTATGCTCTTCTAAAATCATTTCTCTTACGCATTCTTTTTCTAGGTCGTGAATGCTATCTGCTATATCTGTTTTCTTTTCTTCTGCAAATTCTTCTCCATATTTTTCTATAAAATAATTTGTAATATCTTCTGTTATTTTTACTATATTTTCGTCTCTTACCGTTTTATCAACTGCTTGAACATCTTGATATAATCTAGCTTTAAAGTTTGTTTTTATTTCTTCTAATATATCCTTGTCTGTAGCAAATGATTTATATTCAAATTTAGTTTTTCCTATTTCTGATTGAATTTTTGATATAAAATCACATAATTTTTTAATTTCTTCGTGACCTTTTTTAATTGCTTGTAACATTATTTCATTTGATATTTCGTCTGCTCCTGCTTCTATCATTGTTATTTTTTCTAATGTTCCAGCTACAGTTAAACGAAGTTTGCTATTTTCTCTTTGCTCTACTGTTGGATTTATTACAATTTCACCATCTACATATCCAACATTTACAGCTGCTGTTGGTCCACCAAATGGTATATCAGATATTGCAAGTGCTGCTGATGCACCAATCATAGCACATACTTCTGGAGAGTTGTCTTGCTCTACAGATAATACTGTTGCAACAACACATACATCATTTCTAAAATCTTTTGGGAATAATGGTCTTATTGGTCTATCTATTGCTCTTGATGTTAATATTGCTTTATCTGCAGGTTTACCTTCTCTTTTTGTAAAGCTTCCTGGTATTTTTCCTACAGCATATAATTTTTCTTCATAATCTACTGATAGTGGGAAAAAGTCGATTCCTTCTTTTGGCTCTTTGGCTGCTGTTACGTTTACCATAACTACAGTTTCTCCATATCTTACCATTACACTACCATTTGCAAGTTCTGCAATTTTTCCATTTTCGATAATTAATTTTCTTCCAGCTAATTCTGTTTCATAAGTTTTAAACATAAATACATTTCTCCTTTACTGTTAATATTGTTTTTTGCTTAAAATTAGCTGTAACCTCGATAAGTTACTTTATTATTTTAATTTCACCAAAATTTATGATTTATATACTTTTATTTAAAGTAATTTATCCAAGCTACTTACTAATTTTTAAGCGTTCTAATTAATTTAAAATGGACGTTTACAATATTGTGCAAACGTCCAAAAGTTTTATTTTCTTAATCCTAGTTTTTCTACGATGTCTCTGTATCTTTGAACATCTTTTTTTACTAAGTAGTTAAGTAAGTTTCTTCTACTTCCTACCATTTTTAAAAGTCCTCTTCTTGAATGATTATCTTTTTTGTGAACTTTTAGATGTTCTGTTAATTCGTTAATTCTTTCTGTTAAAAGAGCTATTTGAACTTCTGGTGAACCAGTGTCGTTTGCTTCTCTTTTATAAGTATTGATTATTTCTTGTTTTCTTTCCTTTGTCATTTTTTTGCACCTCCGTTTATTTTTTTCTCCTTAAACTGAGTTAAAGTGGTGTTAATTTGTCCTATAACTAAGTATAAGGAATACTTTTTACTTGGTTATTTTACCATATTATTTCAGTAATTGCAAGTGCAATAAAAATTTTTCTTACTAAAGGTACACTCTATTAACCCTTTTGCCGATCAAACAAATTACTTCATACGGAATTGTCTCTAGATGTTTTGCAACATATTCAATATGTTCATTATCTTTTAAAATTTCAACAATATCATGAACTTTTACATTTTCATCTACTTTTACAAACATCATATCCATACATATATTTCCTACAATTTCGTACTTTTTATTATTTATATACACATATCTACCTTTATTTTTTCTTATTATTCCATCTGCATATCCAATTGCAATAACTGCAATTTTTTCATCCTGTTTTGCAGTATATGTTGCATTATATCCTACAGTTTCTCCCTTTTTTAATTCGTTTACTTGTATAACTTCACTTTTTAAAGAAAATGTAGATTTTAATTCAAGTTCTTTTGGTGTATGAAATCCATACATTGCTATTCCTAATCTACAACCATTGGCGAAATCTAATTTTGGATAATTTATTGTTGCTTCACTTGCTGAAATATGAACTATTTTTATTTTATTTAAATCTATATTTTCTGTTATTTTTTTGAAGTTTTTTACTTGATTTTCGTAATGCTCTTTATTTAATGCATTATATATATGCGTATATATTCCTTCTATTTGTATATTATTTTTTTCTAAAATTTTATAACATTCTAATAAATTAGTATTATTAGATATTCCTAGTCTGTTCATTCCAGTATTTATTTTTAAATGCACGTTTATTTTTTTTAATTTTTTCATATCTATTTGTTTTAAATATTCTAATGAGTTGATTGTTATTGTAATATTATTTTTTATGCATAATGAAATATGTTTTGGATCAATTACTCCTAAACATAATATTGGGATATTTTTATATGCCAATCTTATTTGCAATGCTTCTTCTAATGTTGCAACTGCTAAATAATTACATCCACCGTCTAAAATTGCTTGTACAGTTTTTAAGTATCCATGACCATAACAATCAGCTTTTACTACTCCAAAATAATATTTATAATCATTGTATTTATTGATTATTTTTTGTACATTTTCTTTTACGTTTTTTATATTTATTTCTGCATATGTTTTTCTTAATAAGTCCATTTTTATTAATTCTCCTCTATCTTTGTTTAGTGTTTTTGTAATTTATTTTTTCATAAACTACTTTACACTATCTTTTGTTTTTTAGCCAATATTAATTTAATAGATTACTTTACCGAATTTATTAAATTTGTATAATTACATATCCACTATCGAAGTTTGCTGATTTATAATTTGTTTGTTTTAGCTCATCTGGTGCATCTTCTACCATGCCTTCATATATTATATTTTCATTTTGTATTACTTTTATTTTTAATAATTTTAGATCGCCTATTTTAATATACATATTTTTTCCTCCTTGTGGAATTATAAAACATTGCATCATAAATTACAAGAAAATAATAGGACAAAGTTTTTTGTTTTTTACACAGAAACTCCGTCCTATTTATTTTTTTGTTTTATTAAATAAAAAATTTAAATTTCCATTTGTGTACTTAAAAAACTAGCTGCTGATTGAACTACTTTTTGTTCAACTTCTGTCATTTGTCCATTTGGCTCTTTTGAAAGTAATATTACACTACCTATTGATTCTCCATCTACTATAATTGGATATACAACTTGTGCATTTTTTGATTTATCTGTATTTTCGTTATCTGTTATTGGTATAGCTGTATTATTATTATCTTTGCTTGCATAGTTTTCTTTATCATCCATTATTTGTTCTAATTGTTTACTTACACTTTTTTCTAAATAATCTTTTTTAGATCCTCCAGAAATTGCAATTACAGTATCTTTGTCTGTTATACATGCTATATGACCTGTTGTTTTGGCTAAAGTTTCTGCATATTCTGTAGCAAATTCTGAAAGCTCTCCTATTGGAGAATATTTTTTTAATATAATTCCACCTTCTCTATCTGTAAATATTTCTAGTGGATCTCCTTCTTTTATTCTAAGTGTTTTTCTTATTTCTTTTGGTATTACAATTCTACCTAAATCATCAATTCTTCTAACAACTCCAGTTGCTTTCAATTTATATTCCCTCCTTTATTTGTAATGTATAGTTTTATTATGTCAAAAAGGAAATTTTTTATGCTATTTTTTGAATTTTAGATGAATGTTTTTTGAAGAAATTTTGGATATCCGATGTACTCTTTATAGCAAACCAGCCATATATATTGGTAAAAACACTATTCCATTTTCCTCTTTTAAATCATTAATATGCAAAATATAATTTGTATATAAATAATCTGCATATTTTGCTTTAAACTTATTTAATGATGAATATGTGTAATTTTTACCTGATTTTACTTCTATTGGTGAGACATTATGTTTTGATGTTATTTTATTTTTTGCTATTAAAAAATCGATTTCCATATTATTAGCACTATTTTCTTTATCATATTTAAAATAGAAATACAATTTTCTTCCTGAAGAAACAAGCATTTGCGCTACAATGTTTTCCATTATCATTCCTTCATTAAATGATAGTTTATTAAATAATATTTTTTTATAAATATCTTCATCCATCAAACCTTTTTCATCAAATGCAAGTGAAAGAAGTAAACCTGTATCTCCCATATAACACTTTAAAGCACTAGATTCTCTATTTAATCTTAATCCAATATTAGGTTCTGTTGTATTATAGGCAATATTTACTATCATTGATTCTTGTAGCCAGAAAAATGCTCCACTATATTCTCTATATCTTGCATTTTTATTTAAAGAAGTAAACTTAAATCTTTTTTCGTGTTTTTGCAATTGTGATGGAATTTCTTCAAATATGCTTTGTACTCTGTTTGTATCTTCTCCAGCATATTTTGCAATATCTTCTTTATATAAATTAAGTATATCTCTTTTAATAATATCCACTTCTTTAAAATCTTTAGTGTTAATGTATTTTTCTACTGCTTGTGGCATTCCACCAATAATCATATATTGTTTAAAGTAATCCATTGCTTGGCGATGCATTAATTGGCCTAATGGCTTTTTTTCTTCGAAACATTTTTTTATTATATTCATTAAATTATTATTTCCCATTGCCCATAGAAATTCTTCAAAATCCATTGGATACATATATAAATGGCGCTCTTCGGAAGGGATTAAAATGTTTTCTACGTTCTTTTTAATTGATATTAATGAACCAGTTTCTATATAGTCATATCTTCCATCTGCTACTAAATATTTTATAGCACTTCTTGCTCTAGGACATAATTGTACTTCATCAAAAATAATTAAGCTTTCTCTTTCATGTAAATCGACTTTATAAAAGCTAGATAGATACATAAAAAGTGTATCTAGATCATTTAAATAATTGTCAAATAATTTTTTTATATCATCTCCAATTTTATTAAAGTCTATTAATATATATGATTTATAGTTTTCCTTTGCAAATTGCTCTACTATATAACTTTTTCCTATACGCCTTGCTCCATCTATTAATAAAGCAACTTCTCCGTTACTGTCTTTTTTCCATTTTAATAATTCATCATAGATTTTTCTTTTCATAGCAGTTCCTCCTAACTATTTATGTATAGTGTATCACATATCCTTGATTTTTACAACATACTATTCTCACATATCCGCATTTTTTAACATCACCAAAAAATAGCTTCCAAACTAAAACTTATATTGTTAAATATATTTCTTTAACAACTTTAGTCTTAGCTCACAAGCTATTTTTTATGTACTCATTAAATTTACACTTTAATTTTATTTTTTAATAATTTCTACCTCCACAAAATTCAAATTTTTTATTACTTTTTAAATGTTCCACTATTATACCAGTATAATTTATAAAAATTACTACATATTATATAATAAAAACATAAATCTTTCTAGGATTAAATATCAATAATTATGGAACATTCAATTTATTTAACATTTTAGAAATACGGATTTTTCTTTTTTCTGTATCTTTATTCAATTTTTCTGTTTCATCTTTGTACATTTTTATAAGTCTATCCATATCTTTAAGTGACATTTCATCTTCATTAATATCTCCATTTTCATATTTAATTTTCAATTCTTTTAAAACTTTTTCTACTTTATTTTCTTTTATTACTATTTTATCAATAAAATTTTCTTTTTTTAGATTTTTATTAGCATTATCCAAAATAACTTGATTCTCTTCCTTATTTGCTATATGAAACATATTTTTTAAGAATTTTGATATTTTATTAATCGTACTTTCTTTATATACTATTAATTTATTTTTTTTCATGTTTTTCACCTCTTTCGGTTAACTGTTCTACTTTATATTCTAATAGTTTTGTCTCTTTATTTTTTGCCTTGGCTCTAGCGTGTTCTCGTTTTGCTTTATGTAATTCTTCTGTTTTCTTGTTTCTATAATTATACTCTTCATCTAATTTTCTTATTATTCTTACAATTTCTCTATCCTCTTGATTTGTTATCGCTTCTAGCCCTTTTCCTTCATACGGTTTTATCTTCTGCATTATGTACTCTAATGCTCTTCCTAGTCTTTTTTCTGATTCATCTTTTGCATTTCCTCTTGGCAACCTCTTATCCCATATTTCTGAATCTTTAAACATTTCTTTACACCAATTTTCTATTTGTAAGGCATTTTTTAAAGGTTCTCCTAAACCATACTCTTCATCTAATTTTCTTATTATTTTTACAATTTCTTTATCCTCTTGATTTGCTATCGCTTCTAGCTCTTTTTCTTCATACGGTTTTATCTTCTGCCTTAATTCGCTTAAGGCTCTTCCTAGTCTTTTTTCTGTTTCATCTTTTGCTTTTTCTCTTGGCAATCTCTTATCCCATATTTCTGAATCTTTAAACATCACTTTACACCAATTTTCTATTTGTAAGGCATTTTTTAAAGATTCTCCTAAACCATACTCTTCGTCTAATTTTCTTATTATTTTTACAATTTCTCTATCCTCTTTATCTGCTATATCTTCTAGTTCTTTTCCTTCATACGGTTTGATCTTTATCTTTATGGTATGTAATGCTTTTCCTAGTCTTTTTTCTGTTTCATCTTTTGCATTTCCTCTTGGCAACCTCTTATCCCATATTTCTCGATGCAGAAACGTTTCTCTACACCAATTTTCTATTTGTAAGGCATTTTTTAAAGATTTTCCTAAACCATACTCTTCATCTAATTTTCTTATTATTTTTACAATTTCTCTATCCTCTTGATTTGATATCTCATATAGCTCTTTTCCTTCATACGGTTTTATCTTCTGCCTTATGCTCCATAATGCTTTTCCTAGTCTTTTTTCTGTTTCATCTTTTGCATTTCCTCTTGGCAATCTCCTATCCCATATTTCTCGATACAGAAACGTTTCTCTACACCAATTTTCTATTTGTAAGGCATTTTTTAAAGATTCTCCTAAACCATACTCTTCATCTAATTTTCTTATTATTTTTACAATTTCTCTATCCTCTTGATCTGCTATATCTTCTAGTTCTTTTCCTTCATACGGTTTGATCTTCTTCCTTATTTCGCTTAAGGCTCCCCCTAGTCTTTTTTCTGTTTCATTATTTGCAGTTACACTGGGCAATTTCCTATCACATATTTCTCGATCCTTAAACGTTTCTTTACACCAATTTTCTATTTGTAAGGCTTTTTTTAAAGCTGTTCCTAAACCATACTCTTCATCTAATTTTCTTATTATTTCTACAATTTTTCTATCTTCTTTATTTTCTATCGATTCTAATTCTTTCCCTTCATACGGTTTAATCTTCTGTCTTATGCACCATAATGCTTTTCCTAGTCTTTTTTCTTTTATATCTTTTGCAGCTACACTTGGCAATTTTCTGTTCCATAATTCTCTATCTCCAAAATTTTCTTTACACCATTTTTGTATTTTTAATGTATTTTTTAATAAAACAGGCACTCCTATATCTTGAGTTAGTATATCTCTAAGTTCTCTTCTTACACCCTTAATTTCGATATTTTCAAAAAAACTATCTATTAGATTATTTACTTTCTTATCTTCTTCACTTAAACTTAATTCAATAAAACTCTCAAACATACCAATTGTACTACCAAGTTCAATTATTTTTTTTATCTGTTTTTGCCTATCATCATCTAGAACATCTAACAATCTTGCGTCCTCAATATATTTTAGGTACTTATTATTAATTCTAGCTAATCTCTTTGCCAATGTTCTTTCTTTTACAGTCTTTTCTTCAGAAAATTTTGGCAACTCTCCGTCATTATTATTAACCCATTCAAGTAATGCTTGTAGTAATTCTAAATCATTTACTTCATATCCTGGTTGAACTTTGCTATCATATAAAATTTCATTGTTATTAAACAAGTCTATGACAACCGCTTGTTTTTTATCTTTTTCTGAAGCAATTCCTCTTCCTATTCTTTGCAAATATGTAATTCTACTTCCAGTTTTTGTTGCAAAAATAACGCCTGATATGTTGCTTAAATGCACTCCTTCATCTATCATTCCAACACAATACATTAATTTTAAATGCTCCGAATTTGATTTTTTAAACTGCTGCAACTGCTTAGCGCTTGTTTTTTCTTTTGAATGAATTCCATATACTTCAGGCTCTTCATCTATTTTTCCAAACCACTCTTTGGCTTTTTGCATTTTTTCTTGCATATCATTAATATCTTTGCAATAGATAATGTATTTACCATCTTTTTCTTCAATATGATTTTGCATTAATTCTGGTATTCCTGGAGCATTAGTTGAATTTCTTACTAATTCGTCATATTTTCTTTTTAGTTCTTCTTTATCTGTACTTTCTGCTTGTTCTATCTTTTGTAATAATGTTTCTAATTCATCTTCTCTTAAAAAATCTGGTATAATATATTTAGGCGGATAAATAATTCCTTGTTCTATAGCTTCTACCAAAGATATTTCACTAGCAATACTTCCATCGAAAATTCTTTCAACTACATTCGCCCCATCTGTTCTTATTGGAGTTGCTGATAAACCTAATAATTTAGATTGAGGATTATCTTGAAGGAATTTATCGAACTTCTCTCCCCATTTGTTTTGTTGTTCTGTTTCTTGAGTTCTTATTTTCTCATCATCTTCTTCAACCCAAATATCATCATATATAATGTTTTCCCTTGAAGCTTCTTGCATTGATTTAGTTTTTAAATGATGCATCTCATCAATAACGATTATATTTGGTTTTAATCGAGCAAGCACTTTATTTATACTTTCCCTTTCTCCATATCCAGATATAGTTTGATATAACATGCACTCAATGTTTGGAATATATTTTTTAGCAGCTGATCTTAAACTTACACTGCCTTTATTGCCATATTCTTTTATTATTTCCTCAGTCGGTCTTAAATCCCCTCCAATATACCTAATTATATATTCATACATTTGGTCTTTTATAGCATTTCTTGGTGATAAAACTAAAATTCTCTCATCAGGATGATTTAATATATATTCTAAAGTTACAAACGATTTTCCACAGCCAGTTGGAAATATTACTGCAGCTTTTTTGCTTTCACTAAAAAATTTTTCAACATTATCATATGCCTCTACTTGATGAGGCTCTAATTTCAATATATTATTTTGAATATTTGCCATAATTATCATTCCTTCTTAATTTTATAAAAAATTCTTCTAATAATATTTTAACAAACATATCCTGCACTAGCAACTATTTCTTCAATATTTATAGATGTTTTACTGTTGTATGATTTTTTCGTAAAATTGCTCTATAATAAATGTTTTTCCTACTTGTCTTGACCACGAATTAATAAAAATTGCTTTTATCCTATACTTTATCCTGTACTTTATTTGTATATTCCCACATATCCTTGATTTTTACAACATACTATTCTCACATATCCGCATTTTTTAACATTTGCAAAAAAATAGCTTCCAAACTAAAACTTATATTGTTAAATATATTTCTTTAACAACTTTAGTCTTAGCTCACAAGCTATTTTTTATGTACTCATTAAATTTACACTTTAATTTTATTTTTTAATTCATTATAGCAATTTCTGCATACTGGAATATATTGTGAATCACCTATTTTTATATCTCCATTCTTATCATTTGATTTATAATAACTAAATATTGCATTGTCTCTTTTGCATATTTCGCATATTGATGTCATTGTTTGTACATTATCTGATACACAAAGTAAATCGCCCATTTTTCCGAATGGCTTATTTTCTGAAGTTAAATTAAGTCCTGCTATGAAAAATTTTTTTCCAGTTGCTGCCATTTCTTCAATGCATTTTATATCGCCTTCTAAAAATTGAAATTCATCTATTATATATACATCTGCATCATACTTTTTTATATCTTCGATACAGTTTATATTTACAGATTCTAGTTTGTTTCCGCTTCTATCCATTATATAATTTTCGGCAAATCTTGTATCTATTTTGGGTTTAAAAATTTTTATTTGTTTTCCTGCTATCATTTGTCTTTTTGCTTCTTCTATTATTTTTTTACTTTTGCCGCATTTCATTGGTCCTGTGTATACATTTATATCTCCCATTTTTATTTTCACCTTTGTTTCTTTTTTGATAATTTTTCTATTGGAAATTATATCAGTGCAGTATGTTTTTTTCAATATGTTAGAAAAATTTTTATTTATTTAACAGAGCAAAAAAACATGCAACTGACTTAAATAATAGTTGCATGCTTTTTTGTGAAGAATATTAAATTATGATAAAAATATTTATTGCTCCACATTTTCTTCATTTCTATTTTTACAAGCTTTTACCCACAAAATTCTCTTATCTTCATATTCTTCAACTTTATATGTTATATCTTCGGTTTCAATAATTGGTTTTTCACCATCTTCTGGTATTCTTCCTAGCTCTTCTGTAAGGTATCCGGATAATGTGTCATATTCACCTTCTGGTATTTTTACTCCTAATATTTTTTTAAGTTCTGCTATTGTAACACTTCCAGATATTTTAAATGTGTTATCATCTATTTTTTCGTAGTCGTTTTCTATTTCATCATATTCGTCAAATATATTTCCAACTAATTCTTCTATTATGTCTTCCATAGATACAAGTCCTGCTGTTCCACCATATTCGTCTAATACTATTGCTATTTGTTTTTTATTTTTTTGTAACTCTTTAAAAAGTTCATTTATAAGCTTATTTTCAGAAACAAAATATGCTTCCCTCATTATATCTTTTATTTGAACTTTTTTGTTTGCACTTATATATTTTAAAATGTCCTTTATATATATAATTCCTTTTATTTCGTCTATTGTTTCATCATATACTGGAATTCTACTGTATTTATATTCATCTAATTCATCTAATTTTTCGTTTATGTCTTCTGAAATTTCTATTGCATATATATCTTTTCTGTGAGTCATTATTTCTGATACTGTTTTGTCATTAAATTCAAAAACATTGTTTATTAGCTCTTTTTCTTCTTCATCTATTGAACCTTTTTCTTCTCCAACATCTACCATCATTCTTATTTCTTCTTCGGTTACTATTTCTTCTTCATTTTCGCTTACACCAAATATTTTTGAGATTATGTTTGTTGAGGCTGTTAATAATTTTACAAATGGTGCTGTTACGATAGATATTGCTTTTATTATTCCTATAGTAACATATGCAAATTTTTCATGATATTTCATTCCTAATCTTTTTGGAACTAGCTCTCCAAAAACTAGTGTGAAATATGATAATATCATTGTTATTATAACTATTGAAATGCCTTTCCATGTGCCTATTCCTACGCTTGGAACTAAGTCATTTAAAATTGGTGCTAGTTTTTCTGCAAATGCGTCTGATGCAAAGGCACTTGATAAAAATCCTGCAAGTGTAATTCCTATTTGGATTGTTGCTAAAAATTTACTTGGATTTTTTAGCATTTTTGATATTTGAGTTGCCTTTTTATTACCTTCTTTAACTTTTTTATCTATTTTGGCATCATTTAATGATATGAATGAAATTTCTGTTGCTGCAAAAAAGGCATTGATTAAAATTAATATTACTAATATTATTATTTGGGACATAATTATTTTTTATTCTCCTTTTTAATAGTTTATACATTTACAGATTTTATATTATATTTTTTTGATATTTTTGTCAAATGGGAATTGGAGACGGAGAAATTGATTCAATTAAATCAACTTCTCCGTCTCCAGTTTTTATATTTCAACAATTCTCTCCCAAGGCAAATATTCCTTGCCGAAATGACCATAGTTAGTAGTTTTTCTAAATATTGGAGTTTGTAGATTCAAATAATTTATTATTCCTCTTGGTGTTAAATCAAATTTATTGTAAATTCTTTCTACAATTTCTTCTACTGGAATTGTATTTGTTCCGAATGTTTCAACATAAATTGATATTGGTTTTGCAACTCCTATTGCATATGATAATTGTATTTCGCATTTTTTTGCAAGTTTATTTGCTACTATGTTTTTAGCTAAATGTCTTGCTATATATGCTGCTGATCTGTCTACTTTTGTTGAATCTTTTCCTGAAAAGGCTCCTCCTCCATGTCTTGCATAACCACCATAAGTATCTACTATTATTTTTCTTCCAGTTAATCCACTATCTCCAAGTGGACCTCCTATTACAAATCTTCCTGTTGGATTTATATAATACTTTGTATTTTCATCAAGCAGTTCTTTTGGTACAATTTCGTTTATTACTTTTTGTTTTATATCTTTTTTTAGAGTTTCTAGGTCCACTTCTTCTTTATGTTGAGTTGATATAACTATTGTGTCTACTCTTATTGGAGTTTCATCTTCATATTCAATTGTTACTTGTACTTTTCCATCTGGTCTTAAATAATCTATTATATTTTGTTTTCTTACATAAGCTAATCTTTCTGCTAATTTGTGCGCTAGTGAAATTGGAAGTGGCATTAGCTCTGCTGTTTCGTCACAGGCAAATCCAAACATAAGGCCTTGATCTCCAGCACCTTCTGAAATTATATTTTCCCCTTCTTTTTGCTCTAATGATTTATTTACTCCTATTGCTATATCTGGTGATTGTTTTGATATATTTAAATTAATTTTGCATGTTCTATAATCCATATCTGTGTCACTATTATCATAGCCAATTTCTTTAATTGCTTGTTTTACGATATTTTCAATATTAATATCTTTTGCTGTTGAGGTAATTTCTCCTGTTACTAAAATTTGTCCTTTACCTGCTACGGTTTCGCATGCTACTCTTGCATTTGGATCTTTTTCTAAATAGCTATCCAATATACTATCTGATATGTAATCACATAATTTATCTGGATGTCCTTCAGTTACACTTTCTGATGTAAATAATTTTTTCATAAATTTTCCTTCTTTCTTTTATAAATTTATATGTTAATTTATTAAATTTTGCATTGTGATAGCTTTTGAAGTTTTTTTGTTAATTATTTTTTTTGAATCAAAAAACCTTTGACAATTTAGTGCCAAAGGTTAATAATTTCGATTATACAAAAATCATCAACCAAAGCCACTTTGCTTTGTCGGTATTAGCACCTTATTTTTTAACAGGTTGCTGTGGAGTCATTGAGCCGATTCTCTCGTCCACTCTTGATAACATATTGTAATTATTATAGTTTTTGTTTATTGTTTTGTCAATATAAATTTACTTTCCAATAAACATCTGAACATAAACTTTTCCATATTTTGGACTACTCACAACGCCTATACCAGTATAAGTAAAATTACTATTTAAAATATTGGCTTTATGTCCTGAAGAATTCATCCATGCATTTACAGCTCCACTATTACTTGAATTTGCAGCTATATTTTCGCCTGCTGTTTTATATGATATTTTAAAACTTTTTAGCATATCAAATGGTGATCCATATGTTGGCGAATTATGTGAAAAATAATTACTATTTACCATGTCCTGGGCTTTTATTCTGGCAACTCTTTGCACTTCCTCATCTATTTTTAAAGGTTGAAGCCCATTATTAGTTCTTTGTTTGTTTATTAACTCAAAAACTTCTTTTTCATCTGAATTCATCGTTCCTATTTGTGTACTTGTGCCAGTTTGACTATTCTGACTATTTCCTGTGCTTGAAGAGCTTGGATAAATTGCTTTTACATACTTTTTACTTACTGCTCCTATATTATCGATTTTAATATATTTTTCTTTTTTAAGGCAAAAATTTTCATAAAGTCCTCCTTAATTAATGATATTACTTTATGAATGTCCAATATGAAAAATTTTTTCATTCTTTATACAAAAATACTGTTAAGGTTCTGACTTATATTAATGATTTCCCCTTGTATTTGAAACACCTAAATATGGACAAGGATTTACTTGATTGTACATACTATTTAAACATACTTCAAAATGTAAATGAGCTCCTTCAGATGCCCCAGTATTTCCTGAATACATTATTACTGTATTTGTTGTTACTTTTGTTCCAACAGCTATTCCAGATGCTATTGCACTTGCATGGGCATATCTTGTATATATTGACTTTCCGTTACTATCTTTTCCATGATAAATTACTACATAAAGGCCCCAACCGCCTCCATATCCGCTGTAATTTACATATACAACTGTTCCACTTTTAGCTGCATATATCGGAGCTCCTGCTGGTGCATATATATCAAGCCCTTTGTGAGCTGTTCCTACATACCCTGTTGTATCATTTCTACCACCTGGTGCATAAACGGAATTTACTTTATGTGTTAATCTTGTTGGCCAAGTCATACTTGCTGAAGTTGTTGTAGTTCCTGAATTGCTTGAAGAACTAGATGATGAATTTGATTGTGATGTGCTTGGTTTTGATGTTGATTGATTTGTTGTTGAAGATGTTGTCGATTGTGATGTATTTGGTTTTGTTGAAGATGATGTTGTTGATTGTGATGTGTCTGGCTTAGTTGAAGATGATGTTGTTGATTGTGATGTGTCTGGTTTGGTTGAAGATGATGACGATGTTGATGAACTTGAGCTAGTAGGCTTATTAGATGTTGCACTATTTGCTTTTTTAGCTGCCTCTTCTGCTTCCTTTTTTTGTTGTTCTTCTATCCTTTTTTGTTCTTCTTTTACAGCTTGATTTATTTTATTTAATTCTTCCTCTTTTTCTTCAATTTGAGCTTGTATTGCTTTTTCTTCGTCCGATAAAGATTTTACTTTTTCTTCTCTTTCAGATTTTTGATTTTCTAATTCCGATTTTTTTTCTTCAACTTGAGCTTTGGTTCCTTCTAGGTCTGTTTTTTCATTTTCTAAATCTGTTTTTGCTATTTTTACTTGATTAATTAAATTATTGTCATATTCTGCAACTTGTTTTATCATATCATAATTTGATATAAAATTTATTAATCCTCCTGTAAATAAAGCTTCAAGATATGTATTATTTCCTTGCATATACATTACAGATAATCTTTCATCTAATAATACTTGTTTTTCTTTTAAGTCTTCTTCTTTAATTTTTATAGATTCATCTAGACTATAAATTTTATCTTCTAAATCGCTTAATTCTGCTTGAACCTCTGATATAGAAGAGTTTAAATTTGATACTTCTTCTTGAACAGTCTTTTTTTGCTGTGTTATATTTTCTAAATTTTCTTCTTGTTGTTGTTTAGCTTCTTCTGTTTCTTTTTTTTGAGATTGGTATTGTGATATTGTTGTTGCATATGTTGTAAAATATAATGCTATAAAAGACATTATAAGAAAAATTGATAATACTTTTTTTCTCATTTTATACCTCTTTTGTATATTTTTTTATTTTATTCTTTATTATTATATAATAAAGATTTTATTTACACAACAAAAATTTCGTTATTTGGCACAAAAAGAAAAATGCGGTAATAATTTATAATTCAAACTGTGAATTATATAAATCAGCATAAAACCCTTTTTTATTAATAAGTTCCTCATGGTTTCCTTGCTCTATTATATTACCTTCTTTCATTACTAAAATCATATCTGCATTTTTTATTGTTGATAATCTATGTGCTATTATAAATGATGTTTTCCCTTCAGTTAATTTATCCATAGCTTCTTGAACAAGCTCTTCTGTTCTTGTATCTACATTTGAAGTTGCTTCATCTAATATTAAAAATGGAGAATCTTCAATCATACCTCTGGCGATTGTTAATAATTGTCTTTGACCTGCTGATACACCATCATTTTCGGAAAGTTTTGAATCATATCCGTGTGGAAGTGTTTTTATAAAATGATGTAATCCAACTTCTTTGCAAACTTCTTCTACTCTTGCATCTGAAATATTTTTTCTATTATAAATAATATTTTCTTTTATTGTACCTTCAAATAACCATGTATCTTGAAGAACCATTGTAAATAAATCGTGTATATTTTCTCTAGATAATTCTTTTGTAGATACACCATCAATTTTTATATCTCCAGAATTTATATTATAAAATTTCATAAGAAGATTTACCATTGTAGTTTTTCCAGCACCTGTTGGTCCTACTATAGCAATTTTTTGTCCTGGATTTGCAGTTGCTGTAAAATTCTTTATTGTTGGCTTATCATTATTATCATATTGGAAAACTACATCTTCAAATTCAATTTTTCCTTTTACTTTGCTTTTATCTAGGTGTATTGTTATATTATTTTGATTATCCATTTCTTCTTCATCAATAAATTCAAATACTCTTTCACTAGCAGCAGCAGTTGTTTGAAGAGCAGTCATTGCTTGAGCAATTTGAGATAATGGATTTGTAAATAATCTTACATATGTCATAAATGCAACAATTACACCAAATGATATTTTATTATTCATAGCAAGTAAAGCTCCAACTATACAAACCGCAACATATCCAAAATTACCAATAAATCCCATAAGTGGCTGCATAAGTCCTGATAAAAATTGACTTTTACGATTGCTTTCACAAACTTTTTGATTTAATTTATCAAATTCTTCATCAGCTTTTTTCTTTCCATTATACACTTTTACAACATTTAAACCTGAATAAATTTCTTCTATATGTCCATTTAAATTTCCAAGTTCTGTTTGTCTTGCAACAAAGTATTTTTGAGATTTTTTTAGTATTGAAGTCATTCCTATAAATCCAATTAAACTAGATAATATTGCAGTAAAAGCCATAATCCAATTTGTGACAAACATCATTATAATAGATCCAAAAAATAATGTTACAGATGTCACTAAAGTTCCTAAAGATTGGTTCATTGATTGAGCTATTGTATCAACATCATTTGTTACTCTAGATAAAATATCTCCTGTTTGATGTCTGTTAAAATATTTTAATGGTAATTTATTTATTTTTCTTGAAATTCTGCTTCTTAATTTTTGGGCAAATTTATTTGAAACATTTGTCATTATAATTGCTTGTATATATGTAAATATAGCACTACATATATACATAATAGCTAAAAGTATTGTTATAGCTTTTATGTTATTCATGTTCATAACAGGTTCAACGATTTTTTGAATTGATTCTGGTAATTCGCTAATTTTTGAATATATTAAATTAGCATCTGTAGAACCACTCATACTGCTCATTGTTGTTAAAAATTTGTATTGATCTTCTGCACATATTTTTTGTCCATCTATTTCAAGTTCTGAAAATAATATATTTACCATACTTTCTGGAACAACTAAATTTGAAGTTTCAAAATTATATAATTTTGCTATACTTTTAATTAAAACAATTTTATCATCTATAGAAATATTTGTTTCATTATATTTTGAATCTGTTAATAATACTTTAAAAATACTTTCTGGAATTTCAGACAAATATTTTAAGTTGTTTGATGTGTCATTTTCATTATTTGTCGTAGTACTCATGTTTGATAATATTTCTTGAAATTTTAATTTATCTTCATTAGAAATATTTTCATCTTTATTTATTTTTTCTAAATTTTCCTGTGATAAATTTAATTGTAATAATTCTGATATTTTATTTTTAGTTTCATCTGATTTTATATTAGAAGTTATTTTGCTTGATAATTCTTCTATGTTTGATTTATTTATTACTAAACCAAGTGATATTTCATCAGTTAGCTTTGATAATTCATTTGGAGCATTAACTGATAAACCTGCTCCGAACAATGCTAGTAATAATGCTATTATTATACCTAACCAAAATCCTTTAAGCTCTTTAAATAATCTAGTTATTGCACTTTTGAAATTTTTAGCTTTTTCACCTGCTTTCATTCCAGGTCTACCTGGACCTCCAAAACCTTTAGGACCACTTCTAGGAGTTCTTATTTCGTTTTTATTATGCATTTTTAAATTCCTACCTTTCTAGTACGAGTTGTATGTAATGTTTATTATTCTTGGACATCTAACTCGTCTTTTGATAATTGTGATAAAGCAATTTGCTTATATACTTTACAATTTTTTAGTAATTCTTTATGTGTTCCTTTTCCGACAATTTCACCTTCGTCTAAAACAATTATTTTATCTGCATTCATAATAGTTCCTATTCTTTGTGCAACTATTAAACTTGTAGCATCTTTAGTGTAATTTTTAAGCTCTTTTCTTAAAATTGAATCTGTTTTGTAATCTAATGCAGAAAAACTATCATCAAAAATATAAATTTCTGGGTCTCTTGCAATTGCTCTTGCTATTGCAAGTCTTTGTTTTTGACCACCAGATACATTTGTTCCTCCTTGAGCTATATGTGTATTGTATTTATCATCCATTTTCTCAACAAAATCAGTTGCTTGTGCAATGTGAATCGCTTCTTTTACTTTTTCTTCTGTAATATTACCTTTTCCATTATCACCGTAAGAAACATTTTCTTTTACAGTTCCGTCAAACATTACAGCTTTTTGAGGAACATATCCGATTTTGTTATGCAAAAATTCTTGTGTATATTCTTTTACATTAACACCATCTACTAAAACTTCACCTTCTGTAGCATCATAAAATCTTGGAACTAGATTAATTAATGTTGATTTTCCGCTTCCTGTTGAACCTATAAAAGCAACTGTTTCACCTTTTTTTGCTTCAAATGAAATATTTTTTAATAAATATTCATCTGCATCAGGATATTTAAATGAAACATTCCTAAATTCTACTGTTCCTCTATCTGAAGTTACATCTTTATCTATTTTTCCATCTTTAATAGTTATTTCTGTATCCATAACTTCATTAATACGTTTTGCAGAAACTTGGGCACGTGGTAACATCATAAAAATCAAGGCAAGCATTAAGAAAGACATTATAACTTGCATTGCATATGAGCTAAATACTACCATATCGCCAAAAAGAGTTAATTTGTCAGCAAGTACTGATTCTTTTATTAAAATTGCTCCTATAAAATAAATTGCAAGTGTTAATGCATGCATTACTAAATACATTGTTGGTTGCATAATTGCAAACTTTTTTTGATTAAATAATTGTTGATTTGTTAGTTTTGTATTCACATCTTCAAATTTATCTTCTTGATATTGTTCTGCATTAAAAGCTCTTACTACACGAATACCTGTTAAGTTTTCTCTTGTGACTCCGTTTATTTTATCAGTTAATTTTTGCACAATTTTAAATTTAGGTAATACTATAACCATTAACATAGCTACTACTGATAATAATATAACAACTGCAATACCTGTAGCTGTACTCCATTGCCAACCTTTATTTAAAATTTTGGTAATTGCCCAAATAGCTGTAATTGGTGCTTTAATCATTAATTGCATTCCCATTGCAATTAGCATTTGAACTTGTGTAATATCATTTGTTGATCTTGTTATTAAACTACTTGTTGAAAACATTTTAACTTCATTTATAGCTAAATTTTGAACTTTATCAAATAAACTTTTTCTAATATTTTTAGAAAGATTTGCAGCTATGCTTGAAACTAAATATCCCACTAATATAGCAGAAACAAGACTTCCAAATGCACATGCAAGCATATATCCACCATTTTGCAATATATCACTCATTTTACTACCTTCTGTTTTTACAAGTACAGTAATTTGAGACATGTAATCTGGCATTTTAAGCTCTAGCCAAACTTGACCTATTATTAATATAAAAGCTATTATTGCTAATAGCCATTCTCTTTTGCCTAAATTTTTTAAAAGTTTTATCATATAAACAATCCTTTCTTTTGCGTAAAATAACTTTATAATTTTAATTAATATTCATTTTACTTATATTTTTCTTCATTTTTTCAATAACATTTGAAAAAATATCTAGTTCTTCTTCTGAAATATCAGATATAATAATTTTTTCTAAATTTTCCATCTTTTTTTCATTTTCCAAAAATGTTTTTTTTGCATTTTCATTTAAAATAATTTTTTTTGTTCTACTATCATCAGAATTAATAACTCTGACTATAAGATTATTTTTTTCCATTGTTTGCAAAACGCCTGAAACAGTAGCTCTTCTAAGTTTTAAAACTTCTTCTAAATCTTTTTGATAAACATCTTCATCTCTATGCTCTAATATATACTCTATTATTTGCATTTGAGTTGGGGTTGGTATTGATTTTGTCTTTT
This sequence comes from Clostridia bacterium, assembly GCA_017625035.1. Classification (GTDB taxonomy): domain Bacteria; phylum Bacillota; class Clostridia; order TANB77; family CAG-508; genus CAG-492. The sequence continues at coordinate 31,153 of JAGALX010000050.1, read as the reverse complement.
GTTCAAACATGCATTTATCATTAAATAATGTTCTTATAATCATTTTTTCTAGAGTTTTTATTTTAAATAAAATTTTATTATTTTTCATAAAGCCTCCTTTATTTAAATCTGTTGTAAGTTATATAATATGATGATATTTGGAAAATGTCAATAGCCTGACAATTTTTTGTTAAAACTTTATTCGTGGATGAGAACAAAAGCGGACATATTTAAATTCGAATCTGTTTATGTCATTTTTTCGTCCGCGTCTTTGTTCGTGCGCCAATTTTTGCAAAAAATTGTGTGCAATGTTTTTCTATAATAGGAAAATATTCGTAGTTAATCTTTACTCTTATGTTGAACTTTCCTATTATAGAACAATACTGGCGCATTTAAAACATTCTAATTTTTTTCAAATTATATTATGCGCCACGTGTAATTGTTCGTGCGACAATTTTTGCAAAAAATTGTGTGCAATGTTTTTTTATAATAGGAAAGTATTTATAGTTAAAATTTTCTCTTATGTTGAACTTTCCTATTATACGAAAAAAATGCACATTGAGGACGTTAAAAATGTGCAAAAATCTTGCATATTTTTAACATCCTCAATGTGCACTGTCCTCATCCTCAATGAAATGACCTAGTACAATTATATAATTTATTTTTTAGGCATTAATCCTAATATTCTTCCTGCAAAATCACCGAAGTTTTGTGATTGTATTATAACTTTTCCTGGTCCAGTTAATTTTGTTAAAAATAGACCTTCTCCTCCTAAGAATATATTTCCTAATCCTTTTACCATCTCTATTTCATATGATACAGAAGATTCAAATCCTACAACATTTCCTGTATCAACTTTTAGCACTTCTCCTGGAGCTAATTTTCTTATTACTGGATCTCCATCTACTTCTAAAAATAACATTCCATTACCTTGAGCTTTTTGTAAAATAAATCCTTCTCCACCAAAAAATCCTGCTGAAAATCTTTTTGTAAATGCTACTTTTATATCTACACTTGGCTGAGCACATAAAAATGCATGTTTTTGTAACATAAACCCATTTGGATGTTTTTCCATATTAATTCCAATTACATCTCCTGGTACAGTTGTTGCGAATGCAACTTTTGCTCCATCTTTTTCAGCAGTAAATGTATTCATAAAAATAGACTCACCAGTAAACATTCTACCTAGGCTTTTCATAACTCCACCTCTGGCATTTGTTTTCATTGTTATTCCTTCTGTTTGCCAAGCCATTCCACCTTTTTGCGAATACATAGATTCACCTTTATTTAATGTAACTTCTACTGCTGGAACTGTTTTTCCTATTAATTCATAATTCATGTTTATCTCCCCTTTTATATTTTTCTTATGTTATACATATGAAAGTATACTTAACAATTTTATTTTTTTCAACATAATTCTAAAATTATTTATGTTCATCGAAAACATCTCGGACAATATTATCCAATTAAAAGCTGTCATTGGGATGGGGTCATTTGACATTAAAAATCTTCAAGCTATGTCCCAATTTCCCAAATCTGGGAAATTAAAACCGTCCCCATTTCCCTATTCTGTTCTTAAAGCATTTACTGGATCTTTTTTTGCTGCCATTTTTGCTGGTATCCATCCACCTATTAGTGTTAGGATTATGCTGATTGCAACTAGAAGTATTGCATGTATTGGATTTAAATTTGCTACATTTTCTAATTCTGTTAGATTTTTTATTACATTATTTATTGGTATTGTTAATAGATATGCAATTAAAATTCCTAGTGCTCCTGAGCATAGACCTATTATAAATGTTTCTGCATTGAATACTCTTGTTATGTCTTTCTTTCTAGCCCCCATTGCACGTAATATACCTATTTCTTTTGTTCTTTCTAGTACAGAAATATAAGTTATTATGGCAATCATTATTGTAGATACTACAAGTGAAATTGCAGAAAATGCAACTAATACTATTGTTATTGCATCCATAATTCCAGAAGTCATACCTGTTATTGTTTCTGATAAGTCAGTGTAAATAACTTGATTTTCAAGGTCTTTTCCTTCATTATATTTGTCTAAATAATTTATTAAATCTTCTTTTTTATCAAATGATGTAGGATAAATAATTGCTGCTGCTGGAACTGTAGTTCCTCCTAAATACCATATCATTTGCTCTTTTTCATCTTCAGTAGAAAAACTTTGTCTTGTAAAAATGTTATAATTCGCTTCATTTTGGGCTTTTACTATATCAGAATCTAGGTTTTTTTGTATTACCATTTCTGATAATTCATTACTATATGCAATTCCTCCTGCTAATAATGAAATTTTTACATCTTGTTTTGATCTAATAACCCCAACAACTTTTAGAGTAATATTATCTTCTTCATTATACATTGTTTCATAATCACTATTTGGAGCAAATGTTCCCATTTGTGTTTTTGAATAATAATCATTATTCGAAACTAATTTCATTTCTGTTCCTATAATATCGTTAAATTTGATTGTTTCTAAATTTTCAGTATCATATCCTAAACTTTTCATTGTATTAATATCTACTCTATTTTTAGAATCTACTACTAATACTACATCTGTTGTATTTTTAGGATATTCACCTGCTAAAACATCATAATATTCATGTAAATAATTTCTATTTTCATCAAGCATTGTTGGATATGTTGTTGCAGACATATTTGTCATACCACTAGCACTACTTTGAGCTTCTTGGTTAATTCCTGCTGAAAAAGAAACTGGAACTACTTTATTATCAATTTTTCTTAAAACATTCATAGAAGCTATTCGAATATAACCTATACTACTACAAGTATCTTTATCTATATTATTTAAATATTCTCTATATTCGTCTGAAAGTACATTTTTGTGAATTAATGAATTAAAAGATGAATCATATAAAATAACTTCATCTGTATTTGCATATTCTGCAGTTCCATTCATTATGCTAGACATTTCTTCTGAATGCTGCTTCATAGTTTCTTCATCAACTTGTGCTACTGTAGCATTTATTATAATAGGAAATTGGTCCATTGCATCTTTCATGTATTCATCTATTTTGGCTTGAAATCCTGTTGATAGGCTTAGGATTACAGCAATACCTATAATTCCAATACTAGATGCAAGTGCTGTTAATAATGTTCTTCCTTTTTTAGTCCATATGTTTGTAAATGATAATTTTAGTGCAGTGAAAAATCCCATAGATGTTTTCTTTAATTTGTATTGTTCTTTTCCAGTTTCTTCTTCGTTTACTGGATTAGAATCACTTATTATTTCTCCATCTTTTACATTCACAATTCTTGTTGCATAATCCCTAGCAAGTTCTGGATTATGTGTTACCATTATTACTAGTTTTTCTTTAGCAATTTCTTTAATTAGTTCCATAATTTGAACTGATGTTGTAGAATCTAAGGCTCCTGTTGGTTCATCTGCTAATATTATTTCTGGATTATTTACTAGTGCTCTTGCAATTGCAACTCTTTGCATTTGACCACCTGATAATTGGTTTGGCTTTTTGTTTGCATGATCTTTTAATCCAACTTTTTCAAGAACTTCTAAAGCCCTTTTTCTTTTTTCTTTTGAAGAAACACCACTTAGTGTCATACTCATTTCTACATTTGCAAGTACTGAAATATGACCTATTAAATTATAGCTTTGAAATATGAATCCAACTGAATTATTTCTATATGAGTCCCAGTCTTTATCTTTAAAATCTTTTGTAGATTTACCATTTATTATTAGGTCTCCTGAATCATATCTATCTAGTCCACCTATAATGTTTAGTAATGTTGTTTTTCCGCTACCACTTGTTCCAAGTATAGCTACGAATTCGTTTTCTCTAAAGTCTAAGCTTACACCTTTTAATGCTTGTTGCACAAAGTCGCCTGTTTTGTAACTTTTCTTTATGTTTTTTAGTTTTAACATTAATTTTCCTCCATAATTTTATTATATAATTGCATTAGTTAGTTTATTAAACATTTTTTGAATTGTCAATAAATAGATGTTATTGTTCATGAAGAATTCACATAAATTACCATTTGTTACAATATCACTGACAGGCTCTTTTGTTGCCTCATTTAATCTTTCATAAGCTTTATAATAGTCTTGTTTTCTTTGTTCAAAACGTGTCATTTAAAATTCAACTCCTTCCCTATTTATTGAATCAATTAGTTCTTCTTTGTTTATATTATTTACAAAAACGACATCTACTGTGTATGGAATTTGTAATAAATCAAACTCGTTTAATATTTTAAGCTCATCATCTTTATTTATAGTTCCTTCTACTGCAATATCTATATCTGAATTGTATTTATAATCTCCTCTTGCTCTTGATCCAAATATTTTAAATGTATATTTTTTGTATTTATTTATTATATTTTCTATCATTATACATATTTCTTCTGATAATCCGTACTTCATTTCCATCACCATCTGTATTATACTTAATTAATTTATTTTTTTCAATTAAAATATTATTTTTATCTTTAAATCCACTTACAATGATTTCAAAGTAAACTTATTTCCTTCTTTCTCAATAAATCCTTCTTCTTTCAAATTCTTAATCTCTCTCATCATCGCACTTCTATCTACACTTAAATAATCGGCTAAATCAGTTAATGAAAATGGAATTATAAAACTTCTGGATAAATTTCTTGTCGATAAAATTGAAAAATATCCTAGTAGTTTATCACGAATAGTTCTTTTGGTTAAAACCTCAATTCTTGTATTTAAAGTTTTAATTTTGCTAACAATAATTCTAGAAAAATGCTCATTTAATAATTTATGAAATTTACAATCATTTTTACATTGTTTATAAATATTATCATATGAAAAAAATAGAACTTCACAGTTTTTCTTTGCTTCTACAGATAATTCATTATTAACACTGACAATATAAAAAGCATCTCCAAAAATATCATCTTTTGTAAAATGCTCTATTATTGATTTTACACCATTTAAATCATATCTAACTAAATCGGCTTCTCCCCTTAGAAGAATACAAATTTGATTTCTCTTTTGAATATATGTTGTAATTATTTGATTTTTTTTAAAATATTTCTTTTGTACATTTTTACAGTTATTAGAAAATTCTTGTAGAAATTCTTCTATATTTAACTCAATATCCATTTGAAATCTCTCCTCGCCTTACGGCATGAATTATACAATATTTCAGTTGCAAATGCAACAAAACAATGTAATAAATTTGTAATAATTTTTTTTACTTAGACAATTGAGGGTTAGATGATTTTTTTAAATTTTTTTCCAAAATTGGTGCTTTTGCAACAGAAAACTATAAAAGTTAATATATAATAAACACATACAAATTGAAGGAGGTAACTTGGAAATGAAAATAATCAAAAGAGATGGAAGAATAGTAGATTACGACAGACAAAAAATTATGATAGCAATTGAAAAAGCTAACGAAGAAGTTAAAGGAAGACAAAAAGCTAGTAAAGAAGATATAAAATCAATTGTTGCTTATATCGAAGATTTAGGCAAAAAAAGAATGCTAGTTGAAGATATTCAAGATATAATTGAACAAAAATTAATGGAATTTGAAAAATTTGAACTTGCAAAAAAATATATAGTATATAGATATAATAGAGCCCTTATTAGAAAACAAAACACTACAGACGAAACAATTTTAGGAATAATCAGAAATGAAAACAAAGAACTTGCTGAAGAAAACTCAAACAAAAATACAATGCTTGCTTCAACACAAAGAGATTATATAGCAGGTGAAGTTTCAAGAGACCTAACAAAAAGATTATTATTACCAGAAAAAATTTCTAAAGCTCATGAAGAAGGAATCCTTCATTTCCATGATGCAGACTATTTTGTTCAACCAATATTTAACTGCTGTTTAATTAATATTTCAGATATGCTAGATAATGGAACAGTTATGAATGGAAAAATGATTGAAAGCCCAAAAAGTTTCCAAGTTGCATGTACTGTAACAACTCAAATAATAGCTGCTGTTGCAAGTAACCAATATGGTGGACAATCAGTAGATATGAAACACTTAGGAAAATACTTAAGAAAAAGTTATAACAAATTCAAAACAGAAATTACAAACAAATACAGTGGAAAAATTGATGAAAAATATATAGAAGATATTGTTCAAGATAGACTAAAAGCTGAATTAAAAGCTGGTGTTCAAACAATACAATATCAAATAAATACATTAATGACAACAAATGGTCAATCTCCTTTCGTTACATTATTCTTACACTTAGAGCCAAATGATCCATACATAAAAGAAAATGCAATGATTATCGAAGAAGTTTTAAGACAAAGATATGAAGGAATAAAAAATGAAGCTGGAGTTTATGTAACACCTGCATTTCCTAAACTTGTATATGTATTAGATGAACTTAACTGCTTACAAGGTGGAGAATATGACTACCTAACAAAACTTGCTGTAAAATGTTCTTCAAAAAGAATGTATCCAGACTATATTTCAGCTAAAAAAATGCGTGAAAACTACGAAGGAAACGTATTTAGCCCTATGGGTTGTAGAAGTTTCTTATCTCCTTGGAAAGATGAAAACGGAGAATATAAATTTGAAGGAAGATTTAATCAAGGTGTAGTAAGTATCAATTTACCTCAAATAGCTATTATTGCTGATGGTAATGAAGATGCATTCTGGAAATTATTTGATGAAAGATTAGAACTTTGTAAAGAAGCTTTAATGTGTAGACATTATTCTCTACTTGGAACACATTCAGACATAAGCCCTATACATTGGCAATATGGAGCAATATCTCGCTTAGGAAAAGGTGAAAAAATAGATAAATTACTTTATGGTGGATATTCAAGTATATCTTTAGGATATATCGGAATTTATGAAACAACAAAATTAATGACAGGTGTTTCTCAAACAGAACCAGTAGGTCATGAATTTGCTTTAAGAGTTATGAACCACTTAAGAAATACTGTAGACAAATGGAGAGCTGAAACAAACATAGGATTTGCTTTATATGGAACTCCAGCAGAAAGTTTATGCTACAAATTTGCAAGATTAGATAAAGAAAAATTTGGAACAATTGAAGATATAACAGATAAAGGATATTACACAAATTCATATCACGTAGATGTAAGAGAAAAAATAGATGCATTCGAAAAATTATCATTTGAAAGCGAATTCCAAAAAATATCTAATGGTGGAGCTATTTCATATGTTGAAATACCAAATATGCAAAACAATGTACCAGCACTTGAAGAAGTTGTTAAATTTATCTATGACAATATTCAATATGCTGAATTCAATACAAAATCAGACTTCTGCCATGAATGTGGATTTGATGGTGAAATTATAATAAATGACAACAATGAATGGGAATGTCCAAATTGTGGAAACAAAAACCGTTCAAAATTAACAGTAGTTCGTAGAACTTGCGGATATTTAGGCGAAAATTTCTGGAACGCTGGAAAAACTAAAGAAATAAAACAAAGGGTACTACACTTATAAAAAAAGTACTTTTGGGGACACATTATTTTTTCTTTTTCCCCTACCCAACTTGCACATTGGGTGCACAATTTTAACGTCCCCAATGTGCGAAAATATACGATAGAAAGGAAGAGATACAAATGAATTATGCTGATATAAAAAGAGTAGATGTTGCCAATGGCGAAGGAGTTAGAGTTTCTGTTTTTGTTAGTGGATGTAATCATCACTGTGAAGGTTGCTTTAATAGATGTGCATGGGACTTTAATTATGGAAACAAATTTACTGATGAAGAAATTGATAAAGTTATAAATTATTTAGATCACGATTATATTGCTGGCTTATCTCTTCTTGGAGGAGAACCTTTAGAGCCACAAAATCAAGAAGGTTTACTTCCTTTAGTAAGAAAAGTTAAAGAGAAATTTCCAAATAAAAATATTTGGTGTTATACAGGTTTTGATTTTGAAAAAGATGTAGTTGGAAAAATGGCTCAAGAAAGCATTGTTTCTAATGAACTTATAAAATATCTTGATGTTGTTGTTGATGGTAAATTTGAGCAAGATAAGAAAGATTTGAAATTACGTTTTAGAGGATCTTCTAATCAAAGAATTATTGATGTTAAAGAGTCTTTAAAAGAAAATCAAATAGTTGAGTTAAAACTTGCATAAAAAATAACAAACGCTGAATTAGCGTTTGTTATTTTTTATGCAAGTTTTAAAATTTAAATAATTGGTATTGTTTTAATATTTCATTTACTTACTATCAATCTCTTGCTTAGAACAATAGTGGCGCATTTGAAAGATTCTAACTTCTTTCAAATTGTATTATGCACCACGTGTAATTGTTCGCGCACCAAATTTCGCAAAAATTTGTGTGCAATGGATTTTATATAATAGGAAAGCATAATTGGTTAAATTTTCCTATTATATAAAATATATTAACTTAAGTACGGTTCCCTTTTCCCTATCTCTGTGGTATTAACGATTCAACTGGACAATAATCATCTGTCAATACAATTTCGTCTTGTTCTATATTTAAATCATATGCATTTTCTAATATAAGAATATCATCTGTAGCAATTACCATATTATTCATAGTTGTATTTGACTCAAATGATTCTTTGCATGGTACTACATATACATTTTTAAACACTTTTTTTAAAGTATTTACTTCTGCCCTTAAAATTTAGAATTTTCTCCCTCTAAAGAAGATATAACATTTGTTAAATAAATACCGTTTTCATTTAAAGATTTTTTTATATTTTGAGCTGCCTCCATTGTTGTTAAAGTTTTTGCTGGTGATGATCCAGAAAAAGCATCATTTAATATTGCGTCATATTTTTTAGTGTTATTATTTAGATAAGTTCTTCCATCTTCTGTAATTAAATTTAATCTTTTATTTTCTTCAAGATTATAATCTTTTATTAATTTATCTAGATAAAAATATTTTTTAGCAAGTTCAGTAATTTCACCATCTATTTCTACAACATCCATATTTTTATTTTCGTAATGACTTATATAATATTTAGGATATGAATATCCTGCTCCACCAATTAATAAAGTATTTTGTATTTCATTGCTTGATTTAAACATTAAATCATAATATTTTGTATATTCAAAAACAAGTTCATTTATTTCATTTTCATCAGTATATGTTGCTGATTCATATCCACTATCTATATTTAATATTCTTACATTTTTATTATCTCTTTTTCCATTGTATATTAGTACTCTTCCATATTGAGTGTCATAACTTACATATTTATTTGTATTTCCATTTAAAACGGCTTCTCCATTTTTATTATTCTCAACTATAAAAAAATTCATAAAAATTATAGATATTATAATCATTATTGTTATAAACAGTGTACTTTTAGATTTTAGTTTAAAATCAACTAATGGAATTAAAACTAATAAAACTATTGCTAAACCAAATAAAAGCTGTACACTTCCAAAATTTGGAATTAAGAAAAAACCTCCTAGAAAAGTTCCAGATATTCCTCCGATTGTTGCTATTGCATTAATTTTTCCAGATACTTTTCCTGCTGTTGTCAGACTTTCTAATTTTAATTTTACGATAATTGGTGTTATTAATCCCATTAATACTGATGGAATAAAAAATAACATTATAGTTGCCAATATTGCACCTATTTTAATGTTTGAAGTAATATTAGTAATTCCAATCAGTACATATTCTTGTATTAATGGTATTATAAATACATATATTGCAGATAAAAACAATATAACTTTTAATTTTTTATCTGTATAATCTTTATCAGCAATTATTCCTCCAAAATAATTTCCTATACTTCCACTTAATAAAATTATTCCTATAACACTTGTCCATACTACATTTGAATTGCCAAAATATGGTGATATAACTCTTGAGGCTATAAGCTCTAAAATCATGCATATTGCATCTACAACAAACAAAATAGCTTCAAATCTATATTTTTTCATTGTGTCTTTCCCCTTTTACTTTTTTTATATTTTTATTAAATTAATCCATATACCATCGACAGATCTGTTGGTACTACATATTTTGCACCGATTTCTTCTGCTACAACCAAGACAAAAGCACACATTGCTCTTGTCCCATACCACCAATTTGGATTATTAGATTTATTTCTAATTTCATCAAGAGAAATTTCTTTATAATATCTTTGTGTTTCGTTTATTCTAGTTTCTATATCCATTTGTATTGGTTGTAATTCATCTTCATATAAACTATTTTTTTCGTAGCGAACACCCGATTCAATTGCGAATTTCTTATGCGCTCCACCTGCTAATATTAATATATCTGCTTTATACTTTGGAAGATTTAATCTTTCTTTTATAAACTTTTTTACATCTTCTAAATTTGTTGTTGCTAAGTTTTCTGCCAAATCAGGAAATTTGTCCATTATATCCATAACACCAATAGGAGTATTTACCATTTCTTTTATTCCATTATCATATATAGCAATTTCAGTTGAACCACCTCCACCTACAAATACTGCTACTTTACTATTTACTTTTTTTGTTGCACCTGCTACAGTTAATTCATTTTCTTTTTGAGATGATATTATTTCAAACTGTATTCCTGTATTTAGTTTGAATCTATTTAAAAATTCATCTTTTTGCTTTTCATTTAAATCTCTAAAAACGCTTGTACCACATACATATATATTGTCTGCATCTTTTTTTGATTGATTTACTAAATTTATTAATTTTTCTACATCTTTTTCTTGTAACTTGTTTTCTTTTTTATAATTTTTTTTGAATTCTATTGTTTCAGTTCCTAAATTCTTTATGTTCTTTCCATCATATTTATCTATTTTTGTATTTGTTGAACCTACTTCTATTATTATTTTTTTCATAACACACCTTCCTCTTATTATTTCATATATTTCATTATTTCTTTACAATAATTGGTTGCTACAACTGTATCGTTATTATCTAGCATTGTTTGAAATTCTTGAAGTCCACACATTTTTATTTGTTGTACTTCACTTTCTTGCATTTTTATATTTTTAATATCTATATTAGGTCTTTTTACTATGTATAAATCTGAAAAATGATTTACTAATAAATTTTCATTTATTTTAATAATATATTTAAAAGATGAAACTTTTTTTAATTCATTTGTATTGATTTTTATTCCTAATTCTTCGTATGTTTCACGAACGGCAGTTTCTTCTGATGTTTGACCTGCATCAACATGACCTGCAGCTGATAAATCCCATTTTCCGGGTTCTGTATCCTTATTTATAGATCTTTGTTGCATTAATAATTTACCATTTTCATCAATTAAAGCCACTATACTTATTTTATGGCATAAACCTTTTTGATGTGCTATTTTTCTCGTAGTAACTTCTCCTGTATTTTTTCCATTTTCATCTAAAACATCCACATATTCTTCCATAAACTCCTCCTGTTATTTAAGTTTAAAAGAAATACTTCCTTTTCCATTATTAGTTTGCACTGTTGCAATTGCACCATTTATTATTGTTAGTGATGGACTTTTGTGTGATATATCTGCATCATATATTATTGGTATATTTAATTTTGAAATTACACTATCTTTTAATGCTTCTTCCATTGTATATTCTAAATAAGATTTTTCTACTCCATTTCTTCCAAATATTATAGCTTTAGCATATTTAAAATATTCAAATTCGTTTAATTTCCATAATGTACGGATAAGCTCTTCTTTTGATAATTCACAATTATCGAAATACCATATAATTCCATCTTGCTTATATTTTTCATTGAAAATACTTGTGCCATCATATTTTGTTCCTGCAATTTCAGATATTATATCGAAGCATCCACCAATAATTCGTCCTGTTATTTCAGCTTTATTGCCATTTAATAATTTCCAATTTACTGGGGCTGTAAGATTATCACCTTCTAGTCCGGTTACTCTTTCGGCTCTTTCTTCTTCGTATAGTTCATAACTTTGTTGTACTATACAATTTCCTTTTAATATTTCTAGATTTTCAACTACATTTCGGCTGTAATTTTCCATTCCGTATTCCCCAAAGTTATTTCCGTATATTGTAGCAATATCATATTTAGTCGTTATTGGAAATAATATTCCTGTTGGATCAGAAAATCCTTGTATGAATTTTGGATTTTTTACTATTTTAGTAAAATCTACATATGGTAAAATTTCTACTAAAAACTCTCCTCCTGCTGCACAAATTATGAAATTTATGTCTTTATTTTCAATCATATCATTTAGCTCTTTGGCTCTGATTTCTGCTGAAGCACTTCTTGCTTTATCTGATTTAAAAATATTTTCTGATAGTGTAACTTTATATCCCATCTCTTCTAATTTTCGTTTAGAATTTTTGTATCTGTTTATATATAAATCATTGTATGCTCCATCTGATGGTGCTGGAACACCTATGTGGGAATTGTTTTTTAAAAATTGTGGATATATCATATTTTTCCTCCTCGCTTTTTTGTATCAAAGTAATTAGATATGTCAATTTAATTTTTTTCTGTGTATTTAGGTCTTCCGTTTCTTAATTACTTTTGATTTTACCATTATACACTTTCTTCTGATATATTTTCTATTACTTTTTTATTAATCTTTTTATACAGTATTATCGCAATTAACATTGTTATAACCTCTGATATTGCAAAAGCTGTCCATACTGCATATATTCCCATAAAACTTTTTAATATAAAAATTAATGGTAATGCAAAAATTATTTGTCTTGATAAGTTTATTATTAAGCTATATGTTCCATTTCCAAATGCTTGAAAACTTGCAGATAATACTATGCTAATACCTGCAAATACAAAGCCTAATGCCAATATTCTAAATGCTGGAATTGAAATATTTAAAATTTCACTACTTATTTTATATATTGATGCGAGTTTATCAGGTATTACTAAAAATATTAATGCTCCTACTGCTGTAACCCCAATTGCTAATTTTAAGAAAAATCTTATTGCTTCTTTTACTCTAGCTTTCTTTTTTGCTCCCCAGTTATATGCAATTATAGGAATCATACCATTGTTTAAACCATATACTATAATTATTACAAATTTTTGTAATTGGCAATATATTCCCCATACAGATACAGCCGCTTCTGAAAATATAATTAATATTTTATTTAATATTAATGTAATAAATGAAGTTACTGCTTCTAATATCATTGTTGGAAAACCGACTTTATAAATATCTTTTATTATAGATTTTTCAAATTTAAAGTTAGAAAAATCTGATTTTAGTATTAACTTTCCTTTAATTAAAAAATACACACCTATTAACATTCCCAAAATTTGTCCTGCTACAGTAGCTATTGCTGCTCCTTTTATTCCAAATGCTGGTATAAACCCAAACCCAAAAATAAAAATTGGATCTAATATTAAATTTATTACTGCTCCACTAAATTGAATTATCATACTTAATTTAGATTTACCATATGCTTCAAGAATTTTTTCAAATAAAATTTGAAATAATGTTCCTATAGAAAAAATAGAAATTATTGATAAATATTCACATCCTAATTTTTGTATTTGCTCATTTTTTGTAAATATTTCAAAAAATACTTTTGCTCCAAAAAAGCCTATTACTGCGACAATAATCCAGCTAATAAAAGTTAATATTATTCCTGTTATTATTATTTTCTTTGACTTTTCTTCTTTCTTTTCTCCTAAGGTTTTTGCAAGTAATGCATTTACTCCTACACCAGTTCCTAAACCTATTGCTGTAATAATTGCTACAATTGGCATTGCTAATGATATTGCGGTTAATGCCTCTCCACTTATACCTGATATAAACATTGTATCAACAATTCCATATAAAGCTATTGAAATCATTGATATTACCATTGGTGTTGAAATTTTTATTGCTAATTTTTTTATATTCATTGTTTCCATATCATTTACTTTTTCCATTATTGAATTAATCTCCTCTTATATTTATTCATTTTTATGATTTTATTTATCATTTGTTATATTACCATTACCGTTAACTGGAATTGTTTCTCCTAAATATGTTGGTTTTGGTTTTACTATACATTTGAAAAAATCTTTGTCTCTTGCTAAAATTTCTCTTAATTCTCTATAAGTTTGTCCAGCATATTTTCTAGGATCTGCTGTTACTCCATATGCCTCTAATCCTAATTGATTTGCAATATATAAAGCTCTATATAAATGATATTCTTGAGTTACAATTACTATTTTTTTTGCTCCAAATATTTCTTTTGCTCTGTAAACACTATCATATGAAGAAAAACCTGCATGATCCATGAAAATATCTTCTGATGGAATACCTCGTTCTATTGCAAAATTTTTCATCAAATTTACTTCATCATAATCTACTCTTCCGTGGTCTCCACTCATTATTATTTTTTTAGATACACCTTTTTCATATAATGATATTCCTTGTAATAATCTATCTTCTAACATATGACTTGGTTTGTCTCCCCAAATTCCTGCTCCTAATATGATTATGCAATCTACATCATTTAAATTAGTGTAATCACCATCTTTTATAATTTGTTTTTTTGTAGATGCTTTTACATAGAAATTTATTCCGAAAGCACCTAATAGTATTATTATTAAAATTATTGTTGTAACTAATATTACTTTTTTCATCCTCATCGTTCCTTTATAAATAACTTACTATTTCTTCAAAAGTATCATATCCACTTTCGCTGTTGATGTGACCTGCTTCATTAATACAAATTTGCTCTGTTGCTATCTTATCTGCAAAATCTTTTTCTACTTCATATTTTACATACGGATCATTGTTTGTATAAAAACAAATTATATCTTTAGCACATTGTTTTACATCTTGTAAATTATCAAAATACATAGATTTATTAACAGCATCATATTCATCATTAATGCCTAAATAGTTATTAAATCCACATACAAATATTAGTTTTTTAACTTTAACATTATTTTCTGTTAAAAATTTTGATATAAATATTGGTGCTATACTGTGTCCTATTATTGTTGTGTTTTCATTTATTAATCCTAAATCTAAATAATATTTTAATAATTTACTCCAATTTTCATAATTTTGGTATCCTACTCCTATAGGAAAATCTGGTACATATACTTGTTTTCCATCAGATGTTATAAAGTCTTGTAACCAATTAAACCAATTTGAATATGGGCTGCTAAATGAGCCATGTATTATAAAATAATTTTCCATAATTTTTTTCACTACTCCTTTTTTTGTGTTTAATATATCATAAAATTGTTACTTTATCAATCGAAAAAGTTATAATTCTATCCTGTTAAATTTATCAAACTTATTGACTATTTAATGAAAATATTTTACAATATAATTACATTTAACTGTTGCACTCCATAATGAAATGGAGTGGAAGTTCTTTTTCGAAGACTAGACTTAATCTAGTCTTCGCTTTTTTGGTTATAATATTTATTTATTTGCATATACTATAATTACATTTAATGTTGCACATTTAAATGTGGTTAATTCGTTTATAAACGCTTTCAAAAAGGAGATATATTAATTTATATCTCCTTTTGCATCAATTTGATTTTTTAAAATTTTCACATCTTATATTTTTTATTTACTAATCTAAAATAAATTTCAATATTTATACAAACAAATTGTTAACTATCCCTACAAATTTTTAACTACTTGTATAAATTATTTTTTAATTCTTACATAAACCCTTTTTCCATTAGCCAAAACTTCGCATTTAAAATCTTCATTTTCAAAGCTAGTCATATCTGCTAATGTTTCATTGCAAATATATTCTTTACTACTTTCAGTTAACTCACCATCTAACTCAAGCATAATTCTATCTGCAATTTCTAAATTTAGTTGTTTTCTTGCATCTTGAATATTTCTTACAATTTCACGGGCTAAACCTTCATCTTTTAGCTCTTCTGTTAGCTCTGTATCTAATCTTACAATAATATCTTTATCATTTTCAACTTTATTTCCATCTTTTGCTAAATATCTAATATTTACATCTTCAATATCTAATTTTAAAGTTTCATCACTTAAATTTAAAACATAACCATCATCACATTTTTGAATTTTATTTGCTTTAATTAATTTTGTAATTTCTGAAACTTTAGAGCCATATTTAGGACCAATTGCTTTGAAATTTGGAATATATTCGATACTTGCAAGTTCTTCTATATTTTGTAGTACTTGCACTTGTTTTACATTAATTTCATCACAAATAATCGAATTAAAATTTTTAATTACTTCACTATAATCTTTATCTGTAAATGCAATTTCAACTTTTGATAATGGTTGTCTGTTTTTAATATTTTCTTTTTCTCTTAAATATCTTGCAAGTGTAATAATTCTTTGCACTAAATCAGTTTGTTTTAAGATTTCTTCATTTTTATATTCTTCTGGAACTTCTGACCAATTACTTAAATGAATAGATTCATTTCCGGTAAAATGTTTATATAAACTTTCTGAAATTACAGGAGCAATTGGTGCTAATATTTTGCAAATATTTAGTAATACATAATATGTTGTTTCATATGCATTTTTCTTATCTTGTGTTTGCTCTAAACTCCAAAATCTTCTTCTTGAACGTCTAATATACCAATTGCTAAATCCATCAATTAGTTCAATAATTGGTTCAACATAATTATCAATTTGATAATCTTTCATATTTAATGAAATTTTATTTTCTGTATCATATAATTTAGCCAAAATCCATTTATCTAATTCATTATCAGATTTAGGAAGATTCATTTCTTCTGGATTAAATTTATCTAAAAGTGCATATGAGTTAAAGAATTTTGCACAGTTATAAAGTGGTAACAAAACTTGTTGTACTTGGCTTTTAATTCCATTTTCATCAAAAGACAAATCATTCATAATAATTGCATTTGACCTAAATAAATACAATCTAAAAGCATCTGTTCCATATTGTTTCATAAGATCCATTGGGTCTGTATAATTTTTTGAAGATTTTGATAATTTTTTTCCATCTTTGGCAAGAATTGTTCCATGTACTACACAATTTTTAAATGCTGGTTTATCAAATAAAGCAACTGCTAAAACATGTAAATAGTAGAACCAACATCTAATTTGCCCAGTATATTCTACAATAAAATCGCAAGGGAAATGACTATCGAACCATTCTTTATTTTCAAATGGATAATGTTTTTGAGCAAAAGGAACAGAGGCTGATTCAAACCAACAATCAAGTACTTCAGGTACTCTTTTAAAAGTTCCTCCGCATGTACAATTAAATATTACTTTATCCATATATTGTCTATGTAAATTATCAAGTTTAATATTGCTTACATCTTCAATTTCTTTAATACTACCAAGTACTTTTCTTTCATGGCAACAAACACATTCCCAAATTGGAATTGGTGTACTCCAATATCTATTTCTAGAAATATTCCAATCTCTTGCATTTTTTAACCAATTTCCAAATCTACCTTCTTTTACAGTTTCTGGAATCCAGTTGATTTTTCCATTATATTTAATAAGTTTATCTTTTACTTTTTCTACATTAAAATACCAAGCATCCATTGACTTATAAATTAGTGGTGTTTTACATCTCCAACAATGTGGGTAATTATGAACAAGTGAACCATCCATAATTACTTTATTTTGTGATTTTAAATATCTTAAAACATCCATATTAGCTTCCATTACATTTTTTCCTGCAAAAGCTTTAATAACCTCAGTGTATCTTCCCTTTTCATCAACAGGACATACTAATGGAATATTGTTGTTTTTAGATGCCCAATAATCATCTTCACCAAATCCAGGAGCAATATGAACAATTCCAACACCTTCATCTAATTCAACAAAATCAGCTAAAATTACTTTAAATGCTCCTTCTTGTTTTTTATCCATAAAATAATCGCATACTGGTTCATATTCTGTATTTTCTAAATCTTTTCCTTTGCAGCATTTTACGATATTTGGATTTTCTCCAAAGATTTTTGCATATTTTGATAAAATTGATTTTCCTGCAACATAAATTTCATTTTCAACTTCTACATATGCATATTCGAATTCAGAATTTACAGCTAATGCCATATTTGAAAATAATGTCCATGGTGTTGTTGTCCAAGCTAAAAGATATACAGGTTTATTGTTTAATGTTTCTTCTGTTTTAAATTTAGCAATACACCAAGTATCTTGTTTTGGCCTTGTTGAATCTGATTCTCTTGTATCTGAAATTGACAGTGCAGTCTCACATCTATAACAATATGGAGTTACTCTGTAATCTTGATAAATTAAACCTTTATTATAACATTGCTTAAATGCCCATAATACGCTTTCCATAAAATCTACATTCATTGTTTTATAAGCATTATCATAATCTACCCATCTACACATTTCTTTTACATATGTTTTCCACGCATCATTATTATTTACAACAACACTATAACATGCCTCATTAAACCTATCTACACCAAATTCTGATTCAATTTGTTTTTTATCTGTAATTCCTAAAATTTTTTCAGCTTGAGTTTCAATAGGTAATCCATGACAATCCCATCCCCATACTCTTGGAACAGAATATCCTTTCATTGTCCAATATCTTGCAATCATATCTTTAATAAAAGATACAAGAACTGTACCATGATGTGGCATTCCTGTTGGAAATGGAGGTCCGTCATAAAAAACAACTTCTTGATTTTTATTTTTGTTTACTGATTTTTCAAATGTTTTTTCCTTTTCCCAGAATTCTAAAATTTCTTTTTGCATTTTTGAAAAGTCTGGAATATTGTCTAGTTTTTCTAAATTCATTTTTTTATCATCCTTTCTT
This sequence comes from Clostridia bacterium, assembly GCA_017625035.1. Classification (GTDB taxonomy): domain Bacteria; phylum Bacillota; class Clostridia; order TANB77; family CAG-508; genus CAG-492. Next base: position 12,487 of record JAGALX010000050.1, on the reverse strand, counting down.
TAAATAAAATTATGTTTGAAAGTTTTCGTTCAATAAAATCTAGATTTTTTTATATTATACACAAAAATTTATAATTTTGCCGGCTTCTTTTTGATATAATATAACGAATTTGTGTGAAATTTGGGACAGTCTTCATAATTTTTATATAAACGAAATTGGTTTATGATTTCAAAGACTGTCTCAAATTCCCAAAATGGGAAAAGAAAACCGTCCCCAATTCCACAACAAAAAACTCGAGTAGCACTTTTTTATTGTGCTACTCGAGTAAAATTTATATCTTTATCTCTTATAGCACAACGACGAAAGCGCATGTGCCATAAGACACACACGTATTTCATATTATTATTGCTATAATTGATAAATTATTTACTTTCTTCATAAAATTCATTTCAATCACTTCTTTCGATTCGAGTTATATTTATTAGTATAGCTTATGTGGTAATTTATGTCAAGCATTTTTTATTTAGATAAAAAACATTCCCTTTGTGCCTAATTTTCACTTTTCTCAATTACATCTAAATTAGCCTGTCTTTTTATTTTATTTGTTGTTGTTTTAATTAGTGGATTTTCGGTTAATAATATTCCTCTAATAGATTTATAACGTGGCATGGTTTTGTTTATTTCTTTTATTTTTTCTGATAATGCCTTTTTAATTTCTTCATCAGTTGTTACTTTGTAAGCATCTTTGACAATTTCTCTATCAAATACTATTAGAACATTAATTTTTATATCATTTACATCATCTGATTGTTGTTTTCCAAAAATAAATGATTCTTTTACACCTTCAATTTTATTTACTAAATGTTCCATTTCTTCTGGGAAAATGTTTTTTCCATTTTTTAAAACAATTACGCTCTTTTTTCTTCCACAAATAAATATGTAACCTTCTTCATCAATTTTTGCTAGATCTCCTGTATAGAACCATCCATCTTTTATTACTTCTTTTGTTGCTTCTTCATTATTGTAATAACCTAACATTACACTAGGACCTTTTACAATTAGCTCTCCTATTCCTTCTTCATTTTCATCTATGATTTTTGCTTCTACACTTGGTACTGCTTTTCCTATTGATCCGATTTTATTATATTTATTGCTTCCTATTCCTACTACTGGTGAAGTTTCTGTTAGTCCATAACCTTGAACTAAGTTTATTCCTAATAATCTGTATTTTTCTTCTATTTTAGAATCTAAAGACGCAGCTCCGCTTATAAATAACTTAATTTTTCCGCCCAACATATCATGAATGTCTTTAAATACTTCTTTTCTTTTTTCCATAGATTCACTTTTGTATTTTTCTTCATTCATTAATATTTCTTCAAGCTTTCCTTGTTTTTCTATTTGTTTTCTAATTATTCCAAATATTCTTTCATATATACCTGGAACACACGCCATTACAGATACTTGATATTCTTTTAAATTATCTACCACATGTCTTATTCCATCACAAAATACTGTTTGAGCTCCTTTGTATAATGAAAATAAAAATCCAACTGTACATTCAAAAACATGGTGTATTGGTAAAATAGAAAGTAATGTATCATCTGAGTTAACATCTAAAACACTTGCTAAATCCATTAAATTTGCACATATATTTCTATGGCAAAGACTAACAACTTTTGACTTAGATGTTGTTCCAGATGTAAATAACATTATCCTCATTTCTTCTGGATTTATTGTTGCATCTATAAATTCTTTGTTTCCTTCTTTTACAAGATTTTCGCCTCTTTTTATTAGTTCACATTGAGCATAAATTCCATTTGCATTAGATTTCATATCCATTGATATTAGGTGTTTTAATTTGTTGTTTTTGCTATATTTTATTTTTTCAATACTTTCTGTGTATTTTTCTGAGAAAAATATTGCTTCTATTTCTGATCTTTTTATTAAATTTTCTAATTCATTTTCTGGTAATGATTTATCTAATGGTACTACAGTTCCTGTTCCACAAACAATTGATAAATATGCTATTTCCCATTCGAATCGGTTTTCTCCTATAATAGCAATTCTTTTTCCTTTTAATCCTAGCTTGATTAATGCTGTTCCTAAATAATCAACTATATCTCTTACTTCTTTGTGGGTAATTATTTTATAATTATCTTTGCCATCTCTAAGTTTGTATGCTGTTTTTTCACCATAAAGTTTTTTTGTTTTATTTAGCATATCTTTTAAATCAGTTATTTGTAAATAATTATATAATCTTTCACTCATTTTTTTCTCCTCATCTTTTAGTGTTTTTATAAAATACTATATAGTTATATCACAAATTTTTTAAATTTTCTTTAGACTGGTGGGTCAGTTTTAAATTATTTTTGTGTTACAAGATACTTTTCATTCCTATCACTTTTTTCTATTATTTCGCATTTTAATAATTTTTTTATTATCTTTCTTTTCTTCCTTCCAGCTACATCTTGAAATAATTCTACTTCTACTGTCTCCCATAGTGGAACCCATCCTGTAATTATTAATATTTCTTTCCATATTCCATCTTCACTAACTAATGTTGATAAGAATAAAAATGTAATACCTAATATTAATAAACAAATTTGTTTTATGTTATTTTTTTTGCGTTGTCTTCTACTTTTGTTAAGCTCTTCTTTTAATCCATTTATTATCATTTCTTTGCAGTTTTTTTGAATTTCACATTTTTTATTAACTACAATTTGAATTTGCTCTTTTTTACGTATTACTGTTGTTTGTTCTATTATATAATCTATTAAATTCGTTGATACCTTATTTTCATTATATGTTTGTATAAAATCGCTCTCGTCTTTTATATCAATATGTATTTTATTTGGCATTTTTTCCTCCATGTAAATTTCATTTTATGTATATATATATTAACCTTTAATTTTCTTTTATATTTTTCAATTCTTCTTCAGTCAATTCTCTACATTCTCCCATTTTTAAATTATCTGGTAATGTAAAATTTCCCATTCCTATTCTTTGTAGCTCTATAACTTTTGCTCCATAACATCCAAACATTCTTTTAATTTGATGATATCTACCTTCTGTTAAAGTTACTCTGCCTGTATTTGTTCCAGTAATTTCAAGAATTGCAGATTTACATTCTCCGTCATTTAATACAACTCCATTTTTAAATCCATCTACCATATCTTCATTCATGGGAATATCTATTGTAACATTGTATAATTTTTTTATATGTTTTTTTGGAGATAGTATATTGTGAGAAAATTCCCCATCGTCTGTAATTATCATTAGGCCTGTTGTATCTTTATCTAAACGTCCTGCTGGAAAAAGATCCCTGTGCGAATGTTCTTTTGGAACTAAATCTAAAACTGTTTGCATAGTTCTATCTTCTGTTGCTGAAATATAACCTTTTGGTTTGTTTAATATTAAGTAGATATGCTTTTTTATAGTAAGTTCTAAGCCATCTATTGTAATTTTGTCTTTTTCAGAATCCACTTTTATATCAGATTTTAAGATTATTTCTCCATTTACTAGTACTCTTTTTTGGTTAACTAATTTTTTTACATCTTTGCGTGAATATTTTGTTTGTGCAACTATGATTTTATCGATTCTGTCCATGATTTTCTCCTATATATTTTATTTGATTTTCTATGTTTCATTTGTATAATTTTTGCACATTTTTTCACGTCCCCAATGCGCAGCCCCAATGTGCAGAATTATAATTCAAGTTCCTCCAAGTCATATGGCACATATACTTCTCCTGAAAAATATTTTTTTGCATCTTCCACAAATCGCTCTTTTCTCATTTCTAACTCATTATCACAAACATGTGACAATATTAATTTTTTCACATTTAATCGTTCTGCTAATTCCGTAGCATATCTTACAGAACTATGGTGATGTTTTTCCATTGGATTATATAGCTCAGCTTTTTCTCCTGCCATAAGAGCATCCGAAAATAACCATTCACTGTTTTTAACATATTTTTCAGTAAATTGATTACAATTTTCATCACCTATGAAGGTAAACTTTTTTTCATTGTTTTCACTTATATAAAAGCCAAACTGTTTTACTTTTGCTGCATTTATATCAAAAAATGTTACATTTCTATTTAAAATTTTTACTGTATGATGGTCTTTTACCTCAATAAAGTTGACATTTTGCGTAACTGCTTCTAAAAGTTTTCCTGGTATAAAAATATCTCTCATTGTGATTAATGCATTTATTACTTCGTCATTTCCATAAATATTAATTTTTTCTTTAAAATTCTTTTTTATATATAATCTTCCAAACATTCTAAGCATCCATACTGCTCCAATTATATGGTCAGTATGGGTATGTGATATAAATACATTTTTTATTTGGTTAATTTCTATATTGGAATCTTTTAGTTGTTTTAAAATACCATTTCCGCCACCACAATCTACTAAAAAATGCTCGTTATTTTCACTTAAAGTAAAACAAGTATTATAACATTTTATTGCAAGTCCATCTCCTGTTCCTAGCATTGTTAATTTCATGTATACCTCCTTTTTATTAACAAAATATCCATTTATCTAAAATCTCATTTGGTACATTTAAATTTCCTTTTCCAACACCTAATTCTATATCTGGTTTATTATCTCCATGGTAATCACTTCCACCACTTATTAACAAATCATGCTTTTTAGCAAATTCTAATAAATTTAAATTTTCCTTTTCAGAGAAAATAGAATGATAGCATTCAATTCCATCAATTTTATAGTTATTTATAATTTTTTCTAGCTCTGATATTTTATTTTCAATTTCTTTATACTCATATATATGTGCTACAAAAGCTTTACCTCCTGATTTATGTATAATATCAATTATTGTTTCAATTTTAGGATAATGCTTTCCCCTATCTATATAAAAAATATCGCCTTTTATATGATAATGATTTTGCTTAAAATTTTTAAAGCTTTCCCACATATCTGATGGAACTTTTTCTTTATTTTCTATATGAGATTTCATTTCATCATAAAAAACTATAGTACTCCAATCTTTTGTTTTATTCCATTTTAATTCTTCAATTGGTCGTAAAGTTAATTTGATTTTTTGTCCTATTTCGTAAAATTTTTTTAATTGTTCTTCTTGAATTTTTTCTCTAGTCATATCTTTGTAGCATTCTGCTAAATATTTTTTCATTTTTTTGTAATCTATTCCATAACCTAGAATATCCATAACAATATCTTTATATCGACTTTTAAGTTCAATACCATTTATTATTTTTCCAGCAAAGTAATCTTTAATATTAATTTTTTCTAATTCATCATATGCAGAGCATGTTTCATGATCTGTAAATGATATTGTACTTAAGCTTAAATTTTGCGCTTGTATTAAAATTTCTTTTACTGTTTTTGTTCCATCTGAATTATTGGAATGAATGTGTAAATCAATCATTTGCTTAAGTTTCTCCTTTTTTTATTTTATATAAATTATATCATAGTTGAATTTATTTACAAGCTACAAAACATTATTTTTATTGTTTTTAACGGAGTTTTGATATACAAATAAAGATTCCATCGTTTTACAATGAAATCTTTATTTTGTTTATTATTCTTCAACTATTTTTATAACTTCTGATAGTTCTTCTAAACCGCTCTTTTTTCCCATATGCCCGTTTATTTTTTGTCTCGTTTTTATCTTCTAACATTTTAATTTCATCTAAATATTGATAATTTAATCTATTGTTACTACTTATAATAGACTCTCCAAGTTTTTGCTCTAAATCATCACGAGCGGTTTTAGCTACTTCTCCTCCAGCTTTTGCAATTTTTCTGTTAGCCTTCAATCCTTGTGGTTTGTGCTTTTTGGCAAGTTCACGAGTTGCAATTTCTCCTAAATCAGTAAGAGCTACTTCAACATCTGTCATATTATCCCTTAATGATTCTTTTCTAATATTTTTATAGTCTTTATATTCTGATGCCTTCATTCCTGACCATGCTTGATATATTTCATTTGTTAAAATTGCAAATTCATAACCTTCTTTAATTCCATTTTCTTTCCATACATCTGTTAATTTATTTCTATCAAGTATTCCTTTTAACCTTGCTTCTATCCATTTATCTGAGTAACCACGATTTCTATAATAATCTATTGCTCTTTTTATAGCAAGTTCTGGATCAAAAATTTCATCAATTCTTTCTTTTCCCATTTGAGCTAACCATAATTTAAATGGCTCTGCTTTTGAACTTGGTACAGATTCTATTAATCTTAATATTCCTTTAGTATCTAGCGTGTCAGTTGCATAACTTTTTCCATCTTTTGATTTTAATTTCAGTTGTCGACATTTTGTCGATATCTCACTTTTTTCTTCGTCCGTCATTCTCTTTTTTAATCGATACCAATAATCATTTGGATTATTACTATCTGTCAAAGCTTTAATAACATCTACAACGCTAAAATAGTATTCTTCTTTTTCTGCATCCCAAATGCTTCTTATTTCTTTTCCTTGAAAAAGATTTGAAATTGTTTCTAATTTATTATTATCGTTCATATTAAATTATCTCCTTCCAATTTTTAATAACTATTTTTATATTAACATAACGTTACTCACAACAACTGAAATTTGACTTTATCTATTACAATTAAATGCTTCGTTTTATTTAATTCTTCTGTTTTTTCTTACTGCCTCTCCATCAATAAACGTTGAAAACTCATACTGTTAACTGTTTTTTAACGATACTCTTTAGGAATATATTCATGTCTATTAAATTGTAAATTAAGTTCATCTAACAAAGTTTTATTATATATATTAGGCAGACATAAATCTTTGCCTCCTATATTAATAACATCATTATTTTTAATTATGTTCTGTTCTTGGGATATTATATCATACTTAGATGTAATTACAATCTCCAAACTATTGTATTTTACTGCTTATCTAAATTTTCATCTATAAAATTCTCCGTGATATGAATTTTTATATTACGAATTTTTTAATCTTTTTGGGCGTACAGCTTTTTATATGACGAAAATTTCGTTTTTTTCGGCTTATAAAATTTTGTAAGTCAATTTTTTTAATTTTCGGCTTATAAATTTATCAACAATATCTCATAACTCAGTAATATTTTATTTATTTGTACGAACATTTGTATTGTATCATTTTTTATATCTTTATTCAATTATTTTTCTGAAAAAAATATCGACATTTTTAGGTATCAATATCATTTTTAATATACTTTACCCTAAAATTTCTACAAATTTTTCAACCACTATATCTTTATATTCCTTATCCATAGGTACCCATTTATCTGAATACAATATTTTTTTAAACTCTTCAAAACTTAACCATTTTACCGATTCAACTTCCTCTTCTTGAATAGTCATATCTTCTATTTCTTTATCAGTTTTGAAAAAGAATACTTGACCTATTTCCCAAGCATCATCTTCTATGTATTCAAACATAAACTGCATTTCATCTTCGCTTACATCTATTCCAATTTCCTCTTTGGCTTCTCTTATAGCTCCTATTTTAGGAGATTCTCCTGCATCTACATGACCTGCACATGGCATGTCCCATAAACCTGGAAATTTCTTTTTTTGCATAGATCTTTTTTGTACAAGTATTTCACCTTTTGAATTATATGCCCATGTCCATGCTGGTTTATGATAAAAGCCAGGATTTGATGCATGGCATTCTTCTCTTGTTTTTATTCCTAAATATTCTCCTTCTCTTGTAAATATATCTAACTTTTCTTCCATATTTTTTCTCCTTCCTAACAGATTAATTAAAAATTATATCTCCATCACACATTCTAGTAACTTCAATTTTATGTTCTTTTTCATATTCTGAAATTTTCATTTTCATTTCATCATTAGCTTTTTGAAAATGCGGATATATATACCTATTTACAAGTCCTAAACCTTTATACGAATCTAAATTTACATCGTATTTTGGTTTTGTACCTTTTTTTATATCATAGTAATATTTAATATTATCAGATAAAATAATTGATCCTGCACTTTCTCCTATATATGTACCATTTTCTAATACTTTTAAAATATTTTCTTTAAATTTATCGTTCTTACACAATTCTATTAAGTGTGTTGTATTTCCTCCTAGCATATATATTACATCATATTTTTGGATTATATCTATGTTTTCATCTGTAATATCTATTATATCTACTTGTTTAGCTCCTACTTTTAAGAAGTTCTCTTTTACATTTTGCCTTGCTACATAATTACCTGTTCCTTCTGGCGCTGCATTTGAAATAATTATGACATTTTTATCTTTTGATTTTTCTTGAAATAATTTTATATTTTCTTCTGATACATAATTATTAATTGTGTTAAATCCGGCTGATGTAATTATAATATTGTTTTTACATTTTTCAATATAATCACCACAAATTTCTAAAGTATTTCCTTCTGGGTCATAGATATTAAAATAATAGTATGGCTCTGTAATATTTACATACATTATATCTGAAACTTTACATATGTTAAGATTTTTTATTCTTTCATATTCTTTATTTAAATCTTCTGTGTAAAAATTAAGTGTTATTACATTGTTGATTGCCTTTTTTTGTTTTGTATTAAAATTTTCTATATATACTTGATTATATTTTACATTTTTATTATTTTTATCTTGTAGTTGCTTGATATCATAATTTATATTGTATATTGCTAATTTGTTTCCAATATTAAATTCTCCCCATCTATCTTTTGTATATATATTTGGTTTTACCTGTAAAATTTGTTCGTAAAATTTTACTACTTCTTCAAATTTATCTGTTTCTATATATGTACAACATAGTTCCATAAATATCTCCTATCTTTTCTTAATTATTTATATCATGTTGCTCAAAATACTTTTTAATTTTTTCAATAACATTTAATATTTCTTTTATATCTTCTTCACTTACATTTTTTTGTGCATATTCAGAAATATCTCTTAAATATTTTATTCCTTTTCCAAATTTTTCAATCATCCAACCGTGTGTTGGAAAAATCCATATATGTAAATGTTTCGAACGCTCTTCTTGCACTAATGTAACTTCTTTTACAATATTTAATTCTTTTAAAGCTTTTTCTGCATATGCTATAACATTTCCAACTTCTATTCGCTCTTCCTTGTTAAGCTCTGAAAATGAATTAACATGTCTTTTAGTATTCACTATCAAAAATCCCGGTATTGGAATTTCTGGATCTGCTCCAAGTAATGTGTGTTTTCCTTCATAAATAATTCCACCTGGGATTTTTATATCTCCTCGTGAGATAGCACATCCCATACAGTCGTAATTCCATTTGTTTCCTAAAAAATCAATTGCACTTCTTGCATTACCAGCAAAATTATTATCATTCATACTTAATATCCTCCTATTATTTACTTTATAAGGTCCAATTTTTTAATACTTCTACAGCCTTATCTCTATGTAATTCTTTGATAATTTCAATTTTTCTATTTTTACAAATATCTGCTACATCTTCAGCTTTAGCAAGTATCTCATTAACACATCTTTTAGAATCTTCGAGAGTAGCTCCATATACTAATCTTTCTATGCCTGTATATAAAATTGCTCCCATACACATTGCACATGGTTCACAAGAAGAATATATTGTACAACCCTTTCCACCTTCTGCACATAAATGTCCTCCTATATGCTCCATTGCATTTTCTATTGCTCTTAATTCAGCATGTGAAAAACCTGTTTTTGATACTGGAACATCCGCATCACTTCTACCAATGATTTCTCCATTTTTTACAATTATTGCACCATAGGGATACATTGATTTTTTGCTTAATTCTATTGCGATATCTATAAATTTTTCATCATTGTTCATTTAAATCTCTCCTAAAAATTTTTTATGTCTTTAACTGATTAATAACAGCTACTATTTCCTCATGAATTTTTCCGTTTGTAACCAACATAGTATCTACATTTTCTCTTATATTACCTTGCAAATTAGTCACCTTCCCACCAGCTTCTTGAACTAATAATTTGCCTGCTGCTGAACTTAAACCTATACTTGGTTTTACATTTAAGCATCCATCAATTTTTCCAGAAGCACACCAAGCAAGTTCTATTGCTGCTGAAACAATTAAACGTAAACCTCTTACTTTCGAAGCTAACTTTTCTTCTATATTTAATACATCTTTTATATGTTTATCATTATAGTGTGAGGTTAAACAGAAGGAAATAATACTATTATTTAATTTGTTACAATCTGATGTATGAATAGGTTTACCATTACAAAAAGCTCCTTTACCTTGAATACAGTAATATACATCATCTTGACTATAATCAAAAATAATTCCTAGTATTGTATCCCCATTTTTTCTTAATGCAATTGATGTAGCAAAAAGTGGAATGCCTGATGCAAAATTTATAGTTCCATCAATTGGATCTATAAGCCATTCATATTCAGTAGAATTATTCATTTTTCCACTCTCTTCTGCATAAATAGAATGATTTGGGAACCACTCTTTTATAGCTGTAACTATTTTGTTTTCCATAAAAATATCTATATCTGTTACAATATCATTTAATTCTTTATTTTTAATATTCTTGTTTTTTATTTTTTTAGATTCATTATAAGCTTTTTTAATTAAATTTATTAATTTATCTATAAGTATAAAATCTATTTCCATATCATTAACTCTCTTTCAAATTTTTGTTAGATAAATAAAATTTTCATTATTTAAACAATTTTCTAATATTTCATTTACATCAATAATTTTTATTTTTGAATTATAACATCACCATCAGATAAAGCTTTATATTTTATTTTTCTTTCTTCCATATATTGTACAACATTATCTATAAGTGCAGATTCTTTATGGTTTGATTTATAATGCGGTACTATACAGTAATCTAATAATCCAACTCCCTCATATATTACATTTTCATCATTATATGGATTAATTGGCTCATCAACCAATTGAAAACCATCGAGATTTTTTGTTAATACACAACTCCCCGCACTATATCCTATATATAATAGTTTATGATTATGTTGATTATTTATTAAAAATTGATCAAATCCACTTAATTTCATAGCTCGCCTTAGTACAAACACATTTCCTCCAATTACACAAAAAGAATTGTATTTTTTTAATTCTTTATTTAACAATTCATTATTTCCAAAATAATCTTTTAAATCTAATATATTTACTTCAAATCCTATTTCTTTTAACATTTCTATATTTTTATTTAGCTTTTCTTTTTCTTCATCATTTTGAGTTTTTGCATCTCTTGCATTTGCAATTATTACTATTTTTTTACTATTATTTTTTATCCAATCTATAAGGAAATCCGTTTTATTTCCCAATTTATTTGACGATAAATATAAAATCATTTTTATATCACTCCTTTTATATCTTCGATTGATTTAAACAATACACTTTTTACACCAATTTCATTTCCAGCTTGTACATTTTTTACTTTATCATCAAAGAAAATACTTTCATCTTTTTCAATATTATATTTTTTAAATAACTTTTCAAAAAACTCATAGTCTGGCTTTGCCATTTTTTCTTGATAAGAATATAAACCACCATCAATGTATTTTTCTAAATTAATTGTATCACTTATATATTTAAAACTCGCCTCTGTGATATTTGATAATAAATAAATTTTATATCCTTGTTTTTTCATTTCTAATATTAAATTTAATGTATCTTCCATCAACGGAAATGTTTTATTATAATTTTGTGGAGATAATATATATTCTAATTTATTAGATAGTTCTGGATATTCTTGTTTTAGTATTTCTATATGACTATTTATATTCATTCTTCCTAGTAAACAATTTTTAAAATTTCCTCCAAATGCAATTTTGCTTAATTTTTTTGTTTCTTCTGCACTTATATTTAATACTTTTTGTAAATTTCTATTACCATCATCAAATATAACTCCACCTATGTCTAATATAATATTTTTAATCATTTTAGCTCCTTTATTTAATATTTCTATCTACCTTATATAATATGTCATATTCTTCTTCTGTTGGCTCTTCCCATAATGATTCTAATTTTTTCCTTAATCCATCATCTAAATAAAAGTCAAAACCTCCTTTTCCCTCTTGTACTCGTTGATTTCTTTCTGCAATATTTCTTTGCCATGTTTCATCATCAACACATACATAATGAATTTCGCAATCAATACCATTATTTTTGTAATATTCTCTTATTTCTTCTCTGCTTTTCTTAGTCCAAAGACATCTTTCAAAAATAACGTTAGCACCAGCTTTTGCAATTTCTCCTGCTTTTTTTGTTAAATATTTATTTAATCGCTCTGAAAAAATATTGTAAAAATCACCTTGCTCATTGTTTATTAATTCAAATGTTGCTTCATCTGGAGAAATTATAACTGCATTTAAAGAGCTTTGTATTAATTTTGAGTAATAACTTTTTCCACTACAAATTTTGCCACATACTATTATTACTTTTGCCATATATAATCTCATTCCTTCCTTGCCTTCGCTAACGCTTCGTATGCGGAAGGCACAAATCTTTATTAAAAATTTAAAATTTGATTTCGTTACCATAATTTGTTATAATTGTTTTAGATGTATAGATAGACTGAAGAGC
>JAGALX010000007.1 GCA_017625035.1 Clostridia bacterium | reverse complement strand
GATTTAAGAAGAGAAAGAGAGTATTCAAATAGCTTAAATGAAAAAATGCATAACCTAATTTTAATGAATTCTAATGAAAGTTCTCGCTTAAAGGATCAATACTTAGAAGAAAAGAAAACTATAGAAACAGAAAAAAATAATATAATAGAAGATAATGGTTCAAGTAAAGCAGAAGCTTCTGAGGCAGGAACTTACGATATGAACAATGCTCCAGGAAAGAAGTGGCATGAGCACGTTGATTTATTAGAAGAAGCTATCGTTTCTAATGAATTTGATTTAAGCAAATTAAATGTAACTGATGGAAAAACTGATGCAGTATCAGGAGTTACAATTTCAGTTCAAGAATTCGTAGATGCAGTTCAAAACGCTTTAGAACAAGCTAAATAGTAACTAATATGAAAAAGGGGCTGTATCAAAAAAAATTTGATATTTGCCGATAAAGAAAAGGAAGTTCGAATTTGAACTTCCTTTTTTGCGCATAGTAATAATATGAAAAACTTCACAAAAAATGTGATTCCTATGCAACAAATAGGATTTGCATTACAGGTTCCTTTTATACCAAGTGAAGATGATTCAGTAAGATTGCTATTTGAAGTTACGGAGGGATTAGATTTTACAGATTTATATAAAACATACTCTACATTAGGTAGAAATCCAGCAATCGACCCTGCCATCTTATTTAAAATATTAATATATGGATGTATGAATAAAATATATTCTTCAAGAGATTTAGAAAAAGCTTGTAAAAGAGATATAAATTTCATTTGGCTTTTGCAAGGGCAAAAGGCTCCGGATCATAATACCATTGCACGATTTAGGAGTAAACACCTACAAGGATGTATATCAGATTTGTTTAATCAACTTATTGCAAAGCTTGGAGAAATGAATGAGATTAGATATGAAAATTTATTTATTGACGGGACTAAAATCGAAGCGAATGCCAATAAATATACTTTTGTATGGAAGAAAGCAACTGATAAGTTTGAATCTAAACTACAAGAAAAAATCAAAAAAACTTTTGAAGAAATACATGAAAATTTAGATATTAGAATTGCTAACATTGATCAAAAAATATCTGTTGATTATGCTAGTAAGATACTTGATAAATTAGAAAATATAAAAAAAGAAAATTCTACTGAATTTGTTTATGGGAAAGGCAAAAGAAAAAGTAAACTTCAAAAATACTATGAGAGTATTCAAGAATTTATTGAAAAGCAAATCAAATATGATAACTATAATAGTATATTTGATGGTCGTAATAGCTTCTCTAAAACAGATAAAGACGCGACTTTCATGCATATGAAAGATGACCATATGCAAAACGGCCAATTAAAACCTGGTTATAATATTCAAATAGGGGTAGAGGGTGAATATATTGTTGGTATAGATATTTCTAGTGAAAGATCAGATCAATTAACTTTTATACCCTTCTTAGATAAACTAGAAAAAGATTTACCAAAGAAATTTGAAAATGTTATCGCTGACGCCGGCTACGAAAGTGAAGAAAATTATATGTACTTATCAAAACATAATCAAAAATCATACATAAAGCCTCAAAACTACGAGAAATCAAAAAATAAAAAGTTTAAAGTTGATATAAGTAAAAGAGAAAATATGATTTATGATGAAGAAAATGATTATTATATATGTGCATATGGCAATAAATTAGTACCTATATCAAGTAAAATAAAAACTTCTAAATCTGGCTATAAATCCAATGTTACAATTTACGAAAGTGAAAACTGTAATGAGTGTCCTTATAAAAGTAAATGTACTAAAGCAAAAGGAAATAAACGCCTACATGTATCAAAAGATTTTGTAAAAAAACGTAAAACTTCATTAGAAAATATCTCGACTGAAAAAGGAAAGTTATTAAGAATGAATAGATCTATTCAGGTCGAAGGAGCTTTTGGAGTATTAAAACAAGATTATGGTTTTAGAAGATTTTTATCAAGAGGAAAAAATAATATTAAAACTGAATTTGCACTTTTGAGCTTTGCTTATAATATTCAAAAACTCTTTAATAAGATGAGTCAAAATAGAAATGGTATATTATTGCATGAAAAGAAAATAGCGTAAAGGTATATTTTTACAGAGAATAGGAGGTTTATAACCTCCTATTTGTCGTGTCAAAAAACTTGTTCATTTAGAAATAATTTCATATAAATATATGAATAAAAAATAAAAAGACCGTCTACTGAAATGATTTTAAAAATCATTTCAGAGACAGCCCCTTTTATTATATTTACAAAATAAAAATATAGAGAACTAAAAATTGATTATTAAAGTATAACTATTTTTGAGAAAATAAAAGCTAATCACAATTAATTATGAAAATATAACTAAATTGATGGGAAAATAAAAGAATTTGAATTTTGACTTATAAATAATAATGAGTATGATAATATACAGATAAATTCGAGAGAATGGGGGAGTTAATAGAAGTACAGTTATATGTGGATATGATTACAATTGTTGCTTGAGTGATTTTATTTAAAATGCAAATGAAAAAGTAAAGTAATATTTGTCACAATATATACAAATAATACTAAGAGAACTAATTTAATAGTAATAAGGAGATACAAAAGATGAAAAAGATATTTGAAATTTATAAGGATGATATTAGAAGCATATTTAAGAATTATGCAGCTATTATTGTTCTAGCTGCCTTATGTATAATACCATCTTTATATGCTTGGTTTAATATTAAGGCATCATGGGATCCATATTCACAGGACGCAACCAGTGGAATAAAAGTTGGGGTTGTTAATCTTGATAAGGGAGCTAATTTTAGTGGTAAGGATATTAATATAGGGAATCAAGTTATAGATCAACTTAAAGATAATAAGCAGCTTGGATGGCAATTTGTATCAGCAGAAGAAGCTGAAAAAAATGTTGAAAATGGAAATTATTATGCAAGTATAACAATCCCAGAAAATTTTTCAAAGGATTTAACATCCATATTAAGTGACAATGTTACAAAAGGAGAAATTATTTATACTGTTAATGAGAAAGTTAATGCAATAGCACCTAAGATTACTGTCAAAGGTGCAACAGCACTTCAGGAACAAGTAAGCAAATCAATAGTTGAAACAGTTAGTAATGCTATATTTGGAGTTGCCAATGAGGTAGGAATACAACTAGAAGAGCAAATTCCTAAAATAACAACAATATATAATTCGTTAGTAAAGATTCAAGGAAGTTTTGGTGATATAAATAATACTGTAGATAAAGCTGCAGATGGAGCAGAAAAGATTCAAACTTTAATTACAGAGATCCAAAATGATATTCCTAAGATTCAAGATACTTTAACTAATGCTCAAAATTTAAGTAGTGAAGTACAAAATTTTATTACATCTTCTCAAGGTGCAGTAGAAAAGTTATCACCAACGATTAAGCAAGATATTAAGATAGTTAATGAAGTTTCAAAGGATATTGCAACATATACTGAAGGGGTAAAAAATGCAATTAACTTAGGAGCTGATAATGCACCGGCAATGGTAGATAACTTAATAAGTAAGGTTAATGGATTAAAAGCAACAGCTGATTCAGTACTTAATATTTTAAATACATTGAATAAGTTCTCAGGAGGATCTTTAAGTAATGCAATAGATAGTTTGACT
>JAGALX010000049.1 GCA_017625035.1 Clostridia bacterium | reverse complement strand
GTGATATATTCTTCGAATTAATCTCTATTTTACCACTGTTTCGCTTAATCTTGCAACCTAAAAGTTTTAAAATTTCTAAAGTTATTTTTGTATCTCTTATATTTGGAACATTATATAACCTGTTTGAGTTTCCATTTAGTATTGTTCCTGCTAATATTGGTAGTGACGCATTTTTAGAACCACTTACTTTTACAATTCCTTCTAACTTTTTGCCACCTTCTATTATGTATGACTTCATTGTAGCCACTCCTTGTATAATATATTTAGGTTTTTAATGTAGGATTTGCCTATAAACCTCGTACTTTCATAAATGCTTTTTTATATAATTGTGATAATTGTATAGAGCTTTTCATACTGCTCCATAATGTTTTATGCTATATATTATGTAATTTTTGTTTTTTTGTGTTTGAGTTGATTTCTGTATAATAATTATTTATTTTTAGTTTTTTCATATAAAACACCTTTAATTCACATTCTGGACAAAATTCATTGTTATATTATCTATAATGTTAGTAACAAATATTACTCCAGTTACTAACAATACAACATCCCCTTTTATTTTCAGAAAAAAGTGCTCAAAAAGAGCACTTTTTTTGTTACTTAAGCAAAAATTAGAGATATAAATTATGTCCGCCATTTCATATATCAAAACATTTAAACATATATTCTTATAAGTAATTTATTTGTGTTTTTTAAATTGTTCTTATATGGAGGATACTGTGAAAAAGTTTAATGTTTTTATGAAAAATGGGCTTGTTTTAACATTTTCATCTTTAATTTTAAGGTCTATTGCTGTAGTATTCAATATATTTTTATCTAATAAAATTTCAAGCAGTACATTAGGTATTTGGGGAATTATTATGTCTGTATTCTCTTTTTTACTTACAGTAGCCCTTTCTCGGAATTAATTTGGCTTCTACTAGATTAATTTCAGAGGAAAGTTCTTATGGCTTTTTAGGAAATATTCCTCATATAATACGAGATTGTTTTAGATATTCATTATTTTTTAGCTTATTATCAGTATTAATCTTATTATTTTTTACATCATATATTTCTGATGTAATTCTTGGAAATACAATTTCTATATATTTATTATACATTTTGGCAATTGCTTTGCCTATTTGTTCGTTATCATCTTGTTTAAATGGCTATTTTATGGCTGTTAAAAAAATTGGTATAATTGTAGTTTCACAGGTTTTAGAAGTTTTAGTTCAAATTATAGTTGTTTTTATTTTTTATGCTCTTAATATATTTACTACTACTAACAGTATATGTTTAGGGCTTATACTTGGATTGATAATATCTGATATTTGCTCTTTTCTATACCTTATTTATGAGTATTTTATTGATTATAAAAAATATAAAAATTCAACTCATAATAAATGTAATTTTAGAAAACAAATATGTAAAATTTCATTGCCAGTTGCGTTTACTACATATATAAAATCTGGACTTTCTACTTTGAAAAATTCATTAATTCCTATTGCATTTGTAAGTTATGGTTTGTCGTATGATCAATCTTTATCATATTATGGACTAATTTCTGGTACTGTTATGACACTACTTTTATTTCCATTTACATTTATTCAATCTTATAGTAGTTTGCTTATTCCAGAACTTTCAACTTATAATATAAAAAGTGATTCAAAAAAAATTATTCGAATTACAAAAAAGAGCTTGTCTTTAACATTTGTTTTTTCTATTTTAATTGTGATTGTATTAGTTTTATTTTCACATTGGATAGATGAATATTTGTATAAAAGTTTATCTATTGAATTTTATATAAAATTACTTGCTCCTATTATAATTTATATTTACATGGATAATGTTATTGATAGTTTGTTAAAGAGCTTGGATTTACAAGTTTATGTTATGATAATAAATATTGTTGATTTGATTATTAGTATTTTATTTATTAAGTTTTTGATTCCTAGTTTTGGAATTAATGGCTATATTTTCATTTTGTATTTTAGTGAGATTTTTAATTTTTTTGTTAGTTTGTTTATTTTGCGAAGGAAGATTGGGAGATAGTAAAAAAATAGAAGCTACACGGCTTCTATTTTTTGAAAATTATTTTGTTTTTTTATTAATCTCTTTTTATTATTTTTTTGTATTTTCGCTTGCTTTCTTGCTTTTTTTATTTGTTGTTTTTTAGGATTTTTTTGTTCAACTTTATATTTTTCTAGAACTTCTATTAGCTCTTTGGAATCTTTTTTGAAATTTTGTATATTTTCTAAATATTCTTGGCTACTATATTTTTTGTGTAATAGATTTATTGTATCAAATATATCATTAAATTTATCCTTCATTTTACGACCTTTTTCTTTCTGTTTATAAATTACATATTTTCTAATGTTTCTTTTAATTTTTTTATTTCGTCTTCTGTTAATGTAATTCCTTTACCCATTCTTGTGTGATCTTCATTCCAATCTCTAAGATCATATTTTGGTGCAAAATCGTTCCATTTTACTAGATTTAGCTCTTTTTTCCATCCTTTATCAGTTTCTGATAAAACTCCTATTTTTTTTATAATTTCAAACTTTAATTCAGCCATATATAATCTCATTCCTTCCTTGCCTTCGCTAACGCTTCGTATGCGGAAGGCACAAATCTTTATTAAAAATTTAAAATTTGATTTCGTTACCATAATTTGTTATAATTGTTTTAGATGTATAGATAGACTGAAGAGC
>JAGALX010000048.1 GCA_017625035.1 Clostridia bacterium | reverse complement strand
TTAGAGCAACAATCACACCAACAAGATCAAACAAATCAACGCAGAATGTAATTAAAGAACCAATTTGGTTCTTTTTTCATACCTTAATATAGGTGATATAATGAAAAACGATTATAAAGTTATAGTAGATGCAGGTCATGGGGGATACTGAAAAATCCAAAAAAAGAAAATGACTATAAATGTTAGTAAATACAAGGGTTTAAGGTACTTTGTTAAGAAAGTATCTTTTTTGATGGTATAATAAACATTGAGTGAGGGATTTTATGAAAAGATTTATTAAATTGTTTGGAATAATTAGTTTAGTGTTAATTATTCTGCTAATACCATTAATAATTAATGTTTTATTTAAATTTGATTTTAATATTTGGTGGTTAGAAAGTGAATGGTCTGCTGGTGAAGCCTTAAATTTCTATGGGGGATTATTGTCATTTGCAGGAACTATAATATTAGGTTCTATATCTATTTGGCAAACTAATAAATCTAATAATATTAGTAAAAAGCTACTAGATAAGGATTTGTTGGATTCCACTGATTTTATACAATTAGAAAATAAATTAGAAGTATCTATGAAACAAAACAATAACTCTAAAATAACTTGGTCTGCACATCATAAACTAGACTATGGTGCAAATGTATTGATAGAACCGTATAAGGGTGGAGTTGAAAAGTTTAATGAGTATTTATTTAAATTATATTTTTATAATTCATCAGAAAGGAATCATATTAGTAAAATTGAATTAGAGAATTTTATGTGTGTACAAGATCCGGAAAGTGGAGGATTAATTTGGGAGGATGGCTCTAATGATCCTATACCTCTAGGATTAGATATAGATTTAATTAAGAATGTACACTTAAACTGGATATCTAGTAATGAGTTTTATGTTCAATTTAAAGTTTATTGCGAACCTAATATGTGTTTTGATTCAATGATGAAAAACAAGGCTAATTTATGTTTTATTTTTCAATTAAATATTACAAGTTTTTCAAACGTAAAGACTGAAATGCTATATAAGATTTGGATATCAAAAAGTAATAAAAATGCGTATAAAGTTATAAACACAAATTCAACAATAAAAAATAATGAAGTTATTAATAGCAAAGATTTTTAGTCTTTGTTTTTTTATAGAAAGAGAGGATGATAAATGAATTTAAATTATGCAATATTTAGAAGTGAACCAATCATGACCCTTAAAGATTTAGCCCAAATTGGCTCACATAATAAAAGGGAAAAGAATGCATATGCTTCTAATCCTGACATAAAAAAAGAATTAAGTCAAAATAATATAGAATTGGTACCCTTAACAAATAAGTATGTTAAGGGTTTTAAAATAATAACTAAAGATTATGAAATGGAACACAAGGAAAGAATGAAAAGCGAAAGAACAGATAGACAAAAAACTTTTAATCAAATGTTAGATAAATCTAAAAATGTTGTCGCTGATGAGTTGTTATTTACTGCTACACATAAGTTTTTTGATAATATGGAAAATGACGAAATAAAAGATTGGGGAAATACTTGTATGGAGTTTGTATATAAAGATTTAGGTTATAGTAAAGAACAAATATTACACGCAACTATTCATTTAGATGAGGAAACGCCACATTTGCATTGCGTTGTAGTTCCACTTATTAAAAAATATGATAATAGAACCAAAAAAGAAAGATATACAATTACCAAAAAACACTATATTAGAGACAAAATCCACTTATCTGAGTTACAGGATAAATATCATAAAAGATTAATTGAAAAAGGATATGATTTAGAAAGAGGAATCAAAGGAAGTAAATTAACTCATCAAAAAACAAAAGAATTAAAGAAAACGACAAGATATTATGAACAAAAAATTAATATTATGAATAATAAGTTAAATAGTGCTATTTTGGATTTTGAGGATAAAATGAAAACTACAAAAAACACATTTGTTGGTAAGGATTACGTTAAAGTAAAAAAAGATACATTTGAAAGTATGAATAATGTAATTATAGAATCGAAAAGAATAAATGAGTTTCAACCTAAAATGGAACAACTATTTTTAGAGGTGGATAATTATACTAAGAGTCATGAAATATTAGAAAATGATAATAAAATACTAGAAAAGGAAGTTCAACATCTTAAAGCTAAAAATAATGATTTAAATATAGAAAATAGGTATTTAAAAGATCTCATAGATAGTATTTTAAAAGTTATTAAAGATTTTTTTAGAACTTTATTACAAATTGGTAACGAAGAAACCAAGAAGATAACTGCAAATGAAATAAAGTTGCATTATAGTGCAAAACAATTAAATAAGAATGATGTATATCAAATTGCTAAAAAAACATCAAAAGAAGAAGAACTATTTAAATATGCAAATATTCAATATTACACGAAAATTAAAAGTAATAATAAAAAAGAATATGAAATGGAACTTTAATTTTAATAGATTGTGCTTAATAGTAAAAAGTCATGATATAATATAACTATATTTGAATATGAACTATAAATAATGCGAGGTGGGTTATGAATGAAAATGAATTTAAAATAATTTTTACGGAATTAGATTTTAAAGTTGATAATTTTGTTAACTTTGATGAATTAACTCAAGAAGAAAAAAAGTTATATAGTAAGATAATGGATGATAAATATCTTTTTGCTTATAATTTAGCTTTTAAATTAGACTCGATAAATTCACAATCAATTCAGTATTTAAAACATTTAACAAATATCTTTTTAAATAAAGTAATAATAAATCCAAGCTTAAATTTTGTAAAAGAAAAAGTTGATATCAACTTTTCGGAAAATGAAATAGACGATATATTAGAAGACACACCATATTTAATAGGAAAAGAATTTATAAATAAAAAATGGCTTCAAAATCATTTTAGACATTTAAATGAAGTGTTTTATGCTGAAATAAATACATTTAATGGAGGTATTAGTGAATATTTTCAATCAAAGAATAAAAAAATTATTGTTCCATCAAGAATTTATTTTCATTTAGTAGAAAATAAGAAAGAAAATAAATATCCATTTGCATTTTTAGCAACATATTCAGAACTAAAAGATGGAAAAGTAGTATATTATCCCTTAAAATTTGCGTTAACAGAATTTAAGAGTGACAAAAATAAATTAAATAAATTGATATCTAGCATAACAGATGTTTCAAAAGATAGTGAGTTTATAAGAAATTTTATAAATAGTGGAGAAATTTTTTATCCATTGAATTTTACTGAGGAAGAAGCTTATATCTTTTTAAAGGAATTAGATATTTATGAGCAAAATGGAATTATATGTAGAATACCCAATTGGTGGGCGAGTAGAAAAAGTGGAAACAAGATTACAATTGATATAAAAGAAAAATTAAATGAAGGAACTGGAATGATGAATCCATATGCAATCATAAGCATAGTTCCTTCTATAATATATAATGGTATTGAAATAAGCAAACAAGAAATTACTGAACTATTAAATAGAAATGAGGGACTTGCTAATATTAAAGGAAAGTGGATTGATAATGATCATCAAAAACTAAGAAAAATTTTAAATGAGTATGAATACTATTCAAAAGATGGTACATCACTTTCTGAGATATTACAAATAATGTCTGGTGTCAAGGAAATTGAAAATGGAGAAACTATAGGTATAGAATTTACTAGAAAAGATTGGTTAAAAAGATTTATAGATAAACAATTTTCCTCTGATATTCAAAATAATTTAAGTAGAAATTTTAATGGAATATTAAGACCATATCAGTATGATGCATTTAAATGGCTTTATGGTATGAATAGACTAAATTTTGGAGTATGTCTAGCAGATGATATGGGATTAGGTAAAACTATTGAATTATTGTCTTTTTTAGATAAATATAAAGAAGAAAATGGTAAAAATGTATTACTTATTGTTCCTGCGTCATTAATTGAAAATTGGAAAAGTGAAATAAGAAAATTCACTCCAGATATTGATTGTTTTGTATTAAGAGGACAAAATCAATTACAATTTGGAAAAACAAATGCTTTTTTGACAATAACAACATATCAAACTGCTGTTAAATCTGAATATTTAGATACAATAAATTGGGATATAGTTATATTGGACGAGGCACAAGCTATCAAAAATTCTGACACACAAACTACAAGAAAAATAAAAAAATTAAATACAAGAATGAGAATAGCGTTAACTGGAACACCTATAGAAAACAATTTACTAAATTTATGGTCAATATTTGATTTTATAAATCCCGGATTATTAGGAACAAGAAAGCAATTCAAGGATTTTTCTAGAACATTAGAATTAAATTTTGATAATTTCTCTAATTTTAAATCTATAATAGAACCATTTATATTAAGAAGATTGAAAACTGATAAAAGCATTATAAATGACTTACCTGATAAATTAGAAAATGATATCATTATTAATTTAAGTAAAGAACAAGTGATATTATATAAAGAAAGAGTAAGCGAATTAGAAGAAACATTAAAATATGAAAAAAGTGAGTTTGAGAAAAAAGGCAAGGTATTAAATGCGATTATGGCATTAAAACAAATATGTAATCATCCAAGCCAGTATTTAGGTAAAAATGATTATAAATTAGAGGAAAGTGGAAAGTTTATTGAATTAAAGTCAATATGTGAAACAATATATGAAAAACGTGAAAAGGTTCTAGTTTTTACGCAATTTAAAGAAATAATACCAGCTTTAAATAATTTGTTAAAGGAAGTATTTAAACAAGAAGGTTATTGTATTGATGGAGATACTAGTTTAGCAAATAGAAATTTATATGTTAATAATTTTCAAAATAAAGATATACCTTATATGATTTTATCAGTAAAAACAGGAGGCGTTGGTTTGAATTTAACATCTGCACAAAATGTTATTCATTTTGATAGATGGTGGAATCCAGCGGTTGAAGATCAAGCAACAGATAGAACATATAGGATAGGACAAAAAAACAATGTTTCAGTATATAAATTTATTTCAGCAAATACAATTGAAGATATAATTAATCAAATGCTAAAAGTAAAAAAAGATTTAGCAGATAAGTATATTAACTCGATTAGTAATGACGTTTTAAATAAATTATCTACAGAAGAATTATTAAATACAATGTATTATAGAGGTGATGATTATGAGTAAATATGAGATTCATATAAAAAATAATAGAATTTCAAATACTTGGTGGGGGCAAGCATGGACAAAGAATATAGATTTATATTCAGATATTCATAATCGTTTAGAACGTGGAAGAAATTATGTTAGAAAAGGAACTATTGAAGAAATAGAAATAATAGATAATAATATATTTGCGAAAGTAAAAGGAAGCGAACCAATACCTTATGATGTTCAAATTAAAATAGAAAAATTAGCAAATGATAAATATGATTTAATGTATAATCAATTAACAGCTAAAATCGAAAATGTAAATCAATTATGTAATGGAACTTTTCCTGAAGAATTGAAGCAAATATTTTCTTCTACAAAAGATGGTATATTTCCAAGTATTGATGAGATATCATTTGGATGTTCATGTCCAGATGTAGCAATTATGTGTAAACATATTGCAGCAGTATTATATGGAATTGGGAATATATTAGATTTAAATCCACTTCTAATATTTCAATTAAGAGGTATAAATTTACAAGAGTTTTTAGATAACGTGTTAATTGAAAAAACTGAATATTATTTAGAAAAAGCAGATAATTTGATGGACAATAAAAGGATTATTGAAGAAAGTATTGAAGAAATGTCTGATTTGTTCGGAATAGAATTGTCAAATAGTATGGATGATAATTTGATTGAAACTTTGCAAAACGAAATAAAGCAAAAGGAAGAAAAGCAAGTAAGAAGTAATGATAATATTGTGGAACTGCATAAACCTTCACTACCAACTCAAAAAGAAAGCGTAAGAGAAAAAAGCATATCGAAACATGACGATAAATTACCAGAAAATATAAATGGAAGAATAGCAGAAATAAAGAATATAATTTATGATGAAAGTCCTGATTTAAATATTCTATTAAATATTTTGCCTGAGATGATAACACTTAATTTCAATAAATTTGATATAGAATACGTAACTGATATGATAAATGAATATTTAGATGAAATTGAAACTATTAATCAATTAGAAGAAATTAAATACAAGATGGAAGACTTAAATCTTAATACAAAATATGTTGATAAACTTATTGATAGAAAAATGCCAATAACAATTGATAAAATAATCAAAATGGATAAAGAAGATTTAGAGTATATTATTTATGATGAAGATTTAACAATTGATCAGTGGATAGTAGTCATAAGCAGAATGAATAAGTTTAATTTTAATAAATCAGATTATGATACAGCATATGATTATTTAAATGAACTGATTGAAGAAATAGAAGATATAAAGATTCTTAATGAGATAAAAGAAAAAATGTTAAAAGAAAATCTTGATATAAAATTTATTGATAAATTAATTAAGAATATTAAAAACGGAATAATTAGAGAAGATGAAAATAACAGCGAAGATAAAGTGTTGTTTGACTACTTAGATCAAAAAATAGAAAGTTTACCAATGGAAGTGCTTTCAGAAATAAAAAAACAAATGAAAAAAAATAATGAAAATACTGAAATAATAGATAAAGCTATAAATAATAAAATAAAGAAAGAGGAAACCAAAAGAGAAAATCACAAGTCCATATTTTGGGAGATTGTTGGTGCATTATTTGGTAGAAGTAATAAAACAAAAGATACAAAAGAAATATCTACTTGGGAAGAAAAAGAAATTAAAAATGGTAATTATGAGCCATATCAATTTGAAGAAGAAGAACTTGAAGAAGATGACTATTATTATGAAGATGATGTATAATTAGAAAACTAAAATGTCATTTTAGTAACACACTACGATATTGGCAAAGCCAATAACGGTGTGTGCCAAAGGAAACTCCCTTTGGAATCCCTAAAGCAACATATTACAAACTAATCGTAAGTAATATTGTTGCCTTTTTTATTGCATAAAAAAGAAAGAATACTATTGTCACTTTCATGAGTAAACTCACAAAACGTGCCCCGTATTCTTTAATAGAAAAATAACCTAATCAAAATGAAAACGTTATTTTTCTTTTAAAATACTTTCGTATTTTTTCTCTATTTCAGATAAATATCTTTCAATAGAATCAGCCTTATCTAATAATGATTTATCTACATTATCTTGTTTATTTAAATAGTTATGTATTTCTTTAAAGTATTCACTAGTATCCATTGCTATATGTCTTTTTAGATCAATTATATATTCCATATGTTTTATTTCTTCTTTATACTCATTTAGTTTTTTATCATACATTTCATAACTAACAATAATTTCATCATCACCATATTTTATTGTTTCATTAGAATATCCTGCAAGTTTAGCAGTTTTCTTAAATGGAATATCTAAATATTTTTCAAAACCTTTAAGAACTAGAATAGAGGGTTTAACTCTAAAACCACTTTCAATATTATTTATTTCAGTATGACTAACTCCAACTAAAGAGGCTAGTTTTCTTGCTGAAATCTTTTTTTCTTTTCTAGCAATTTTTACTAATTCTGCAATGGTTTCTTCTTTTTTTAACATATAATCACGCTCCATTGATAAGTTAATTATATACCAAATAAAATTTAAAGTAAATAAAAAATGGAAACTTAGTTGACAAAATAGTAATTACGATGTAATATGTAGATGTGGAAACTCAGTTTCCAAAAAAAGAGAGGAGGATAAGATGAAAAGAAAGTTAGATTTAACAAAACATAAAATTTGGAAAGATAAGAGGATTAAACCTGAAACAAAAGAAATATATGCCTATTTATATACACAAGGTTTTAACAAAATAATAACACATGTGAATATTGGAGATATACAACAAATCTTTTCAATTACGAATATTGGATTTAGAAATAACTTAAAAATACTAGAAAAATTTAAATATATAGTATTTAAAGAATATAATCCAGGAATGTATGAAATTCATGTTTACTAAAGCGATTAAGAAGCGTTAGTAAAACAAGGTACAGTAAATGTTCGGAGATTTATATTAGTACCTTTCTATATTTATTATAGAAAAGCAAATAGGAATTATAGTCCTTATTTATTATTCAAAAGGTGATATATATTTATTTAGATTGTGATTTTATTATGATTCCAAGAATATTATTTAGTGATAGTTCCTTATCTGAAACAGATAGAATGGTAATGGGACTTATCATATCACTTACCTTAAAGAATACCTATTGTTATGCAAGTAATGAATATTTAGAGAAGTATATTAATAAATCTCAAAGAACAATTAATTATTCATTGTCGAAACTAAAAAAGTTAGAATATATAAATATTAAATTTGAAAAAGGAAAAAGAAAAATATATTTAAATACAAATAAAATACCAACAAAAAATGCAATAAAGAGTGCAAAAACAAGTAATAAAGAGTATGCAAGTAGTTGCACCCATAATATAAATAATAAATATAAAAATAAATATAATAAAAATAAAGAAATTATACCTTATTGGATGGAACATCCAGAAGTTTGTAAATCTAGTCCAACAAGTAAAGAAGAATTAGAGGAATTAGAAAAATTATTAAGTGAGTTTAAGGAGGATTGATATATGATTAAAAACTATAAGAAATAAGCAAAGGGGGAATAGATGTAATGGAGGTAGTATATAATGTAAAATATAAATTTAAGACAAAAGATAATAAAAATAATAATGAATTAAAAGAGATTTTTAATAAAAAACTATTAAATATTATTATTGCATTAGAAAATCAAGAATTATTATTAAAGAATTTTTGATATTAATGTATAATATGTGTGTATTTATTAATTATTTTAGTCATTTCGAGAAAGTATTGGAGGAATGGCTATGGTAGTAAAGGTAGGTGTATATTGTAGATTATCTGATGAAGATAGAGATAAATTAAATAAAAATGATGATAGTGATTCAATAGTAAATCAAAGAAGTATGTGTTTAAAATTTGCTAACCAAAACGGATGGAATGTTGTAGATATTTATTCGGATGATGATTTTTCAGGAGCTGGAGTAGATAGACCAGATTTTAATAGACTTTTAAAAGATTGTGAAAGTAGAAAGATAAACTTAGTTTTATGTAAAAGCCAATCTAGATTTTCAAGGGATATGGAAGTTATTGAAAGATACCTACATAATAAGTTTATAGAATGGGGAGTTAGATTTGTTAGTATTGTTGATAATGCTGATACAAGCATAGAATCTAACAAAAAATCTCGTCAAATAAATGGACTTATTAACGAATGGTATTTGGATGATTTATCCACAAATATAAAAAAGTCATTAAAAAATAAAAGAGAAGATGGATTGTTCATGGGAAGTTTTGCTCCATATGGATATGAAAGAAATGAAGATGGTCATAAATTAGTTATAGATCCAATTGCGAGTGAAGTAGTTAAAAGAATATTTGATATGTATGCAAATGGCAATGGATATTATAAAATATGTGAATTTCTAAACAAAAATAATATTCCGCCTAGGTCCGTTTATAAGAAGCAAAAAGGAAGTAAATTTGTATGTTCAAATTGTGATTTAAAAAATGTTAGATGGAATCCAGATACTATTGCACAGATTTTACGAAATGAAGTATATATTGGTAATTTAGTTCAAGGAAAAAAGACATCAATGGGATATAAAATTCATAAGTTTAAGAAGGTTGATGCAAAAGATTGGTGCAGGATAGAAAATGCTCATGAACCGATAATTAGCATAGAAACTTGGAATAAAGTACAAGAAATTTTAAATACACATACAACTCCAACGAAAAATGGAGAAATCCATTATTTGAGTAAAAAAATATATTGCTTTACTTGTGGGAAATCATTTATGCGAAATGTATATAATGTTAAAGGTGAAATAACTGGCAAGAGAGCATATATGCAATGCAAAGGAGCAAAAAAGTATCATATATGTGATAACAATAAAGCTATAAGAATGGATGAATT
This sequence comes from Clostridia bacterium, assembly GCA_017625035.1. Classification (GTDB taxonomy): domain Bacteria; phylum Bacillota; class Clostridia; order TANB77; family CAG-508; genus CAG-492. Next base: position 666 of record JAGALX010000048.1, on the reverse strand, counting down.
AGAGCAGATATTATTAAATGCAATTAATGATTTACTAAATAACTATTATGATGAAATAAACTTACAAAATCTCTATAATCAGAATAGTAAACAAAATACAAATTATGAAATAATTAATATACTAAATAAAGAAAAACTTAATCTTGAAAAGAAAATTGATGATAATAAAAACTATTATAGAAATTTATATGAAGATAAAGTAAAAGGAAATGTTAATGAAGATATGTTTGTTTTAATGTCTAATGATTATTTAAAAGAAATAGAAAATATGACTAATAGAATATCAATAATTGAAAAAGAAATTGATAATATAAATTCTATTCAAGAAAACAAAAAACAAGCTGATGAAATTTTAAAAAAATATAAACATATTGATTCTTTAAATAAAATAATAGTTGATGAATTTATTGATAAAGTATATATTGGAAATTATAATAAAGAAAATAAAACAAGAGATATTGAAATAGAATGGAACTTTGAGTTCTAATATAAAAATAATAAATTTGGACTTTTCCGATTCCTGCACATGGAGGCTCGGACCCAGGAGCAGTAGGAAATAATATTTTAGAAAAAGACTTAAACCTACGTGCAGCTCAATATATGTATAAACGTCTACAGGAGTTAAATATCCCATCTGTAATAATAAGAGATAAAGATGAAGATTTA
>JAGALX010000047.1 GCA_017625035.1 Clostridia bacterium | reverse complement strand
TTGGTGGACTTCTACACCTATATAGACCCGTAGTATTTACGCAACAAAAAAAGCCGAATGTATCCCTAACAAATACGGGATTACATCCGGCTTTCATATCTATAACATTTAATTCTACAATTTCTTTAATGTAGTATTTTCTCACAATCATAGGCATATCCTCACTTACAGAGCAATGCCTATCTTGGATATCATTAGTACAAATAAATACTACTTAAAAATTGTACTTATCTCATTGTTTTAAAAAAGCAGTAAACTATCTTTTATAGAAAATTTACTGCTCAATTATTCCTATATGTTTTTTATTTAATTTTAATCACTTACTCTTTCTATTTATATTTGGCATTGTCAAACCCATTATACGACACTTTTTTCGCAAAAATTGTCAGATTTTGGCAGAAATACAAAAAATGTCGTATTTTTTTCATTTAATTAACAATTTTAATGAAAAATAGTCTATTTCCCCTAGAAAAATAATAATAGCCCAAGTTAATGGAATAATATTAACGGGTGAAACTAAATGATTATAAAAAATTTGAGAGAAAGTAGGGAAATTTTAGATATTAAGCAAAAAGATGTGGCTGAATTATTTTCGGTAAATTTTACTACTGTATCTGGCTGGGAAACAGGAAAAGATACAATTCCTTTAAAAAGGTTAATTGAATATGCTAATCATTTCAATTACAGTTTGGATTATTTATTCGGTATTACAAGATATAATGATACTAATTACTTACCATTAAAAATTGATTTAGAGTTAATTGCTAAAAACTTAAAGCAATTAAGAAAACAACATAAATTAACGCAAGAAGATGTAGCAAAGAAAATAAATACTACACAAGCCTCTTATGCTCATTATGAAAATGCAGTTAATTTAATACCAACTGCATTCTTATATAATTTAACAAGAATATATAAACCTTTCTCTATTGACTCATTATTAGGTAGAAAAAAGCAATAAATCGTTAAGACTTATTGCTTTTCTATTGTTTCAAACTTCAATTTTTTTAATACTTTTGGAAAAACTTCTCTTACTTTATCTTCATCTAAAACTTTTTGTATATGTTCATTAAATCCATAAGATATAAACTTATCTCTATCATTAGATACAGTTAATACAATAACAGGTGTATCAAAATCTTCAATTTCTTTCAGTTGGTCTAATAACTGATGACTTCTATTTATTTTAGATTTATGAATACTACCATAATATTCATTATTTGAAATGATTAGATCATAGTGCATAAAGTTTTTTACTCTTTCTATTACATCTTCGGCAGTTTCTACTACATCTACATCAAAACCCATTTTCATTAAAACACCACAAGTATTTCTAGCAGAAAAAGTATCATAATCACCTACTAAAATTTTAGGTATCTTTTTACCAACAACTCTATATTTATGTTCTTTACTTATAGTCATTTTCTCAATGCCAACACTTTTAATCTCTCTATCATAATCTATTCTTTCTAATTCTCTTTTATAGGTATTTCCTAACTCTACATCCTTCTTTAATTGTTCTATTTCATTATTTAATTCTTCTATTTTATTTTTGGTCTTTTCACCATATTCTGATATATAGCAAAAACAAATTAAAATAAATATAACTAACCCCACTACTATAAATTCCATTTTCCTCCAACTCCTTAATTTACAATTAAATCTTTTATTCCATATCTATCTTTTAATATTTCCCTAGCCTTATTATAGATTTCATTTTTATAGTTTTTTATCTCTCTATATTCATCTAAACACATAACAATTTCATCAAATATTGCTTTACTTGGCACCTGATGTAATTCTTCTAAATAATAATTTTTATAACATTCATAAGCAAATAATGTTGCAGCAATCAAAATAAGTTCATTTTTTCTTATCTCATCATCTAGTATCATATTATCATATAGTCTTTTAACTTCAATATAGTCATCATTGGATAATAATATTTCGTTTTTTATTCTAGCGTTTAAATTATGATAACTTTTTAATTCATCACCACTATCAGGTGGAAGTTTTTTTATAATTCTTTGAAATTTATTAAATCGTCCTTCAAGTAATAATTCAATATTACAATAGTATTTATTTGGACTTACTCTCACACCCCTTTTTACTTTTTTTGTCATTTCTTTTCTTATAGTCATTTTTTCAATGCCATTGGTTATTGTTATCATTATTCCTCCTATTTAATCTATTTCCCCAAGTTGTTTTTTAAAAAAAAGACAGTACACCTATATATCAAATGTACTGCTTAATAGACAATTTATATTATAGCACCCTTCATTTCAAAAGTCAACCGATATCGGCGCACATTTTCAGCAGATATCTGCTACAATTTTATTGATTGTAGGAGGTGTTTTGTAATATGTTATTTAAAGAAGCATTAAGTCAACGTATTTTTGAATTATGTAATAAATATGATTACACCCCTAACAGACTTGCTGAATTATCTGCTATTGCACCATCAACATTAAGAGCATTGTTAGCAAATAAAGTAGATAATCCTAGTTCATACATTGTATATAAAATATGTAGAACTTTCAAAATCACTCTGTCAGAGTTTTATAATTCAAATTTGTTTGACTCGGATAAAATAGAAGATTAAAAAAGGCTATTCTCAAAATAGTCTTTTTTGATTTCTTATTTATAAAAATATTTTATTGTAAATATTGTTCCTTTATTCTTTTCAGATTCAACTGCGATTCTTCCATTATCTTCTTCTATTATTGCTTTTGATAAAGATAACCCAATTCCAATGCTATCTTTGGTTGAATCTTTTCCTTTATAAAATCTTTTAAATATATTTAGCGTATCTTCTTTATCCATACCCTTACCATAATCTATAATTTTAATTTGTGAATAAAGATTATTATCTTCACACTCTATTAAAACTTTACTTCCACTATCTGAATATTCCACTGCATTTTTTAAAATATTAGTTATAGCCTCTACTTGCCATTTAGAATCACAATAAATATTATTTTTACATTTGTCATTTACTTTTATTTCAACATCTTTTAAGTCGCATAAATTAGATACATTTCTAATAGTTTCGTTTATTATATTTTTAATAGATACTTCTTTTCTATTAAAATCAATAGTGTTGGATTCAAATTTAGATAATTTCAAAATTGATTGTACTAAAAATGAAATATTTGTAATCTCTCTTTTTATTTGTTTTATAAAATTTTGTCTTACATCATTATCCATCTCTGGATCATCAATTATATTCTCTAACATTATACTAATTGAAGTTAATGGAGTTTTTAATTGATGTGAAATATCTTGCAAAGCATTTTTTAGGTCAACTTTATCTTTCAGCGAGTTCTCTGCATTTTCTTTAAGCATTATTGTTGTTTTATATATTTCTTGTTTTAAAATTGATAATTTATCTTCTGACAACTCATCTATTTTTAACTCATAATTTTTATGATTTATATCTTCTATACATTTTATAATTTTTTCTATCTCTTTATCACTCTCAATATGTGATTTAACAAATATATATGTTATAACAACAAATGCGATAACTAATATCATTCCTTTTACAATATTAAATGTAAAAGATATATTGTTGTTTTGTTGTATAAAAGAATCTTTTTCTATGTCATATCCATATTCTAATAAAATATTATCACTTATCTCTTTTGAATCTAATATTTTTATTAGTTCTTCTTTTTTTATATTTGGATATTCTTCTTGAACTGTTTCCAAAATTGCATTTATTTTATAGTTAAATGTTTTTTTATATTGATTATATTCAATGTTATTAACAATTAAAAATAGTGCCAAAAAAATTATTATTATAAATAAACTTTGCAATAAATACTTTTTTAAATATAATTTATTCTTCATCTATTCTATACCCTAATCCTTTAATAGTTATTATGATATCAGTTCCAATTTTTTCTCTTATTCTTTTTAAATAAACTGTTACGGTATGGTCATCAACATCATTGCCCGTCCATTCCCATATTTTATCAAGTATAGTATTTCTCTTAACTACTTTACCAATATTTAAAAATAACAGATGTAATATTTTTAATTCTAGGCTTGATAAATCTATTTCTGTATTTTCCTTTTTTACTATCATTTTATTCAAATCAAAACTAATATCTTTTACTTTTATAACTGAAATTTTTTTATTTCTTAATATAATTTTATTTACTCTAACTAATAATTCTTTTGTTGAAAAAGGTTTTGTCATATAATCTTCTGCACCTAAATTAAGTCCTTTTATTACATCATTTTCATCATCACGAGCAGTTAAAAATATAACAGGTATTTCCTTTTCTTTAATAACATTTTCATATAAATCAAAGCCATTGCCATCAGGAAGTGAAACATCTAATATTATAAGTTCTGGTTTATTTTCAATTAAATATTCTATTGCCGATTTAATAGTTGTTTTACCAACTAAATTATAATTATTTTTAGAAAAAGCATATTTTAAACCATTAACAATATTCTCATTGTCCTCTATCAATAATATATCCATATTTAATCTTCCTTTCTTTGAATATTATACCATAAATAAAGGGATATTTTGTGATATCCCCTTAAATTATTATATATTTTCATTTCTTATTGTTTCTATTGTATTTTGCTTTTTAATTTTATTTAATGAATATTTCATAATTGCAAATATAAGTATAAATAGAATTAAACATACTACTATAATTGCAGACCAAGGGAATACATATTTTACAATAAGTTCACCCTCACTAAATAAGCGATATATTATATATGTACATATTATTCCAATAGGAAGTCCAATCATCAATGATTTTCCACAATAGAAAAATGTTTCTAGTCTTATCATTCTGTTAAATTCATCATTTGTCATACCTATACTTTTTAAAGTCGCAAATTCTCTTTGTCTTAAATTCATATTTGTTGTAATTGTATTAAATATATTAGTTATACCAATAAGTGCTACTACTGTAATAAATCCATATAGGAATATAGCAATTAAAGTATATACTGATTTCATTGTTCTTACTTCTTCATCCATATTAAATATATGTACTTCGTGATCTATAAATAATTCTTTTAATTCATCATAAGTTTTATCTGCATTAGATGAGGAAATAAATATATCTTTTTGCCTTGTTTCATTTATAACGACATTGGTATTTTCTTCTGATAAAACAATTATAGGATGATATGGATTACTATATCCTATTGGTACTTTATTTGTAGTACCTGCTATTTTAATATTTAAACTTACTTCATCTGGGTCTTCGTCACCTGTCATATATGTATCATATAATAATACATTTCCTGTTATTATATCACCTTTTTGATATCCAAGCATATCCAATTCTCTTATTTTGTCTTTATTATTCTTATCAGTATAGTAATCGTAAATTGTATTTACTAAAATTCCATTCATTTTATTTTCAATAGGATTAACTCCAACACTTCTAGCAAATCTTTCAAATTCATTTTTACTTACTATAACTAAATCTAATCTTTCTCCATAAATTGAAACATTTTCATATCTATTAGGATAAGCCTTTAAATATTCTTCACTATATTTAGGATTGCTAATGCGATAATCCGTATAACTTGTATATGAATAATTTTCTACATTAGAAACTTTACTTATATTCTGAATTGTTTCATATATATTTGCATTTTCCTCTTTATCTGCCATATAATTTATTGAAATATTATATTCATCAGTTGGTAGTTCAAATTTTAAAAATGAAAACGCTACATTTATAAATCCTGTTACTGCTAAATAAACTATTATACTTACAACAATACTAACAACTGTTGTACGATATTTTTTCTTACTTCTTTTTAAGTTTTTATAAGAAATCACACCACCAATACCAAATAATTTCTTTATTAACTTTGGTGATTTTAATTTATTGTTCTTTACTTTTATATCCTCATTATTTCTAATTGCTACAATAGGACTTATTTTACTTGCTCTCTTTGCACTTTTTCTTGCTGATAAAATAATTGTAACAAAACCAAGAATTATTGAAAATAAAATAGAAAGTAATGATATTTCAAATATTAAATCAAATCCTTCGTTAAATGCCATTGTTAAAAAATAATTACTTATATGTATTAAAACAAATGTCGCTATTAAACCTAATAATATTCCAAGTGGTATTCCTATAACACTTAAAATCAAGGCTTCGTAATATACATTTTTCTTTATTTGTTTTCTTGTTGCACCTACACTTGATAACATTCCATATTGTCTTATTTTTTCTGTAATGGATATATCAAAACTGTTTTTTATACAAAATACAGATGTAAATATAATTACTATAACTACTACGATTGCTGCTAAACCTAATCCAACAATTCTATCATCACCAACAAAATTGTTTTCCAATATTATTAAATCATAATTTTGTTGTTCAGTATATTTTTTATTATCATTCACTTCTTTTAGTTTTAATTCATAATTCTCTATTTCTTTTGGTATTGAATTTTTTAATTCGTAATAATATTCTGGATTCACTCCTAAAATATTGGCTGTTGTCCTGTGATAATCTTTTAATCCCGCTTTTGTATATCTGACATAAACTTCTACACCATCACCAATATTTTTTTCATCAATATAAGTAATCATTGTATAACCCGGTGCAGTATATGGCTCTATTTTTATATCTGGTCTTTCTATTAAGCCCACAACTTTATAACTCTTTGTTGTGGTATTTATTATTTCTTCCATATCTGGCTGAAAAGGATTATTTTGATTTCCCTCAACACCATCAATTACTCTTGTTCCCATATTTAATGTAATCTTGTCACCTATTTCTAATTCAACACCACCATTATATTTTAAATGACTAGGAATTAAAATTTCATTTTCGTTTTTAGGCAATTCACCCTCTAACAAAACAACACCTAAACTATTTAATGACTCAGTAGTATAACCTTTAACATAAATGTAAGGTTTATATTCATTTGTAATACCATCTAATAATGCGTATCCATAATTATAAACATAATTAACTGTTTCTATTTTTTTATTTAATTCAAACTGATTAAAATCTTTTTTACTTACTTCTTCAAATAAGAAATGATAATCTCCACCGTGTTTTTTCTCATAATTTATAAAACTCGTTTTTACACTAAAAAACATACTTGATACTGCTGTAATTAGTGCAACAGAAAGCATTATTCCTATTATAGTTACTATTGTTCTTTTTTTATTTAATTTTAAATTTTTGATAGTTAATTTATTAAGAAGATTCATAACCTATTCCCCCTTAACAATTTTTCCATCTTCAATTTTAATAATACGATCTGCACATTTTGCTATTTCCATATTATGAGTAATCATTATTATAGTCTGCTTATATTCTTTATTTGATTTTTGCAATAATTGAACTATCTCATCACTAGACTTTGAATCTAAATTTCCCGTTGGCTCATCTGCTAATACAATAGTAGGATTTGTTATCAATGCCCTACCTATTGATGTTCTTTGTTGTTGTCCACCTGATAATTGATTTGGCAAATGTGTTTTTCTATTTTTTAAGCCTAATAAATCAAGTAATTCATTTAAATGTTTTTCGTTTACCTTTCTACTGTCTAAATCAAGAGGCAATGTAATATTTTCCTCAACATTTAATATTGGGATTAAATTATAAAATTGATATACAAGTCCAACTTGTCTTCTTCTAAATATAGCAAGTTTATCATCATTTAAAGCATATATATCTTTTCCGTCTATAAATACTTTACCAGATGTTGGTCTATCAACACCTCCAATTAAGTGAAGTAATGTAGATTTACCACTACCAGAAGCACCAACAATAGCAACAAACTCACCTTTTTCAACTGAAAATGATACATTATCAAGAGCAATTACTTCTGTTGAGCCTTTACCATAAACTTTTGTAAGATTTTCTACTTTTAATATTTCCATATATATTCTCCTTTCTTCCAAGACAATTATATAACACACAAAGTTACAACTAAGTTACAAAAACAAAAAAAGTAGAAAATTCTACTTTTTTGTTATTTAATAATAGAAACAAGTAAATCTATAAACTCTTGTTCTGTTATATCTGTTGTTTCAATATCAAAGTTAATATCATTATATTTGAAAGTTGTCATATATGAATTTTCATATCTATATATAGTTAATTCAAAATCGTTAATTTTAGATACTTTACTACTCTCATCCCCAAAGAAATAATCTCTTAATGGCTCATATTCATTAGAAAAAGCAATCATTATTCTTCTATTATTAGCAGTATTTCTGCACCAAAGTTCATAATGATTTAATACATCATACTCCTTACTATTCTTATCTTTTTTAACATATATTGCTTTAAAATCTTCTTTATTATCAAAATCATCAGGAATATCCAAATTTGATAAAAATTCAAAGTAAGGTATCATATAGTAATTTGTCATTTGAATATCGGCGTCAAATTTTGCTAATCCTTTATTACTTTCAATAGAATTTATATAAATTTCATAATTCTTTTCACCACTAATAATAGGGTCACTTGGTTTATAAATTATATCATTATTATCTTTATTTAAAAACACTACTCCACATATAACAATTATCAAACAAGCAGGAACAGAAATCCATTTTACTATATTTTTCTTCATATTTATATTATTCCTTTCAATACTTTTTAAAATCATTTTATAGTTATCATCTTTATTTATTTTTTCAGAATATAACTTTTTAAATATTTTTTTATTAGACATACTTAATCACAATCCTTTCCCAAGAATTCTTGTAATTCTTTTAATGTCCTATACAAACAATTTTTAGTATATGATTCACCAATATTTAATTCATTTGCTATTTCTTTTATAGTTAAATCAAGTTCATAATATAAATAGAAAACTTTTTGAATAATAATTTTCTTTGTTTTTAAATAATCCCAAATTTTTTCTATATCATCTGCTTTGATAATTATTTGCTCAACATCTATATCACTTTTTATATTATCTAATAATTCTATTTCATCATTTTTATTTGTAAATATAGATATATTCTGCAATCGGTATAATAATGTATAATACTTATTAACTTTATTTTTTGCTATACCAATAATATACTTTTCAAAATCTTCTATTTTTTTCTTTTTTACTATTGCATTGTAAACTTCTATATATGTTTCTTGTATAATATCATTTACATCTTCCATATTAGAACATTTACAAACAATATATTTCAATACCTGATTATAGGTTTTTTCATATATGCTATTAAATTGTTTCAGGTTTAATTGATCGACCATATTATCACCTTCACTATAATAGTTCTATATTTCTTATAAAAAGTTTCAAAAAAGATATAATTTTTTATATTTTTTTCAGAAAGTATTATAACATAAACAATCTATATTTCACAAAAAAAGCAAATCATTTATGATCTGCTAATTTTTCATCTATTTAATAACATTACCATTTTTGTCATAGTATTCAACTTTATAACTATAAGATTTTGCTTGTGGTGATTTTAAATATGAAACTTTATAATCTTTAACATCTATTTTTATAGGCTCTTGAACAATACCTTCAACAGTATAAGTCACCATTGCATAATCTAAATCTTCCTTGTTGCACCAAAACAAGTCATATTCTTTAAAAGTATGAAAAACTACATCTTCTGTTGTTAGCAGTTGCATTAAAAATCTATATTTTCCATTTTTTTCTGATTCAAATATTGATATACCAATTTTATTATTACTTGTTATTGCACCAATTAAATAATTATCTAGTTCTATTTCAGAAGTTATATGCATAAAACTATCTTGTTCTTTTAAAATATTCTCTCTACTATCAATAGTAGAGCCATCCTCTTTTTTTAAATTTGAAATACTAAAAAAGCAAATTGATATAAGTAACACAACTATCCCAATAATAATTAACAATTTTTTATTTTTCATATTTTCCTCCATACAAATTATCATTCAACATTAAAGTAATCAACAAAAACAGCGTCTTCTGCAGAAAAATAATCAACTGTACTACTACTTAATCCTGCTGCTAAATATGCTCTTTGAAATGAAATATCTTTAATATTACTTAAATACACAAATGTGGAATCTACAACTGCACTTGGCATTCTTCCTGTAATTTCTAATCTATATTTATATGAATTACCATTCATTTGCCAAGTTCCATCACTCATTTTATAATATGTTTCAAATGTTGTAGTTATAGTTTCAATAATTTCTGCATCTTTTTTATTATTTTCATCAACTTTGCTATAATCATTTATTATTTTTAAAAGACTATTCAAATCTTCTTTTGATAGTTTTGCTTGTTTTTTTCCTTTTTGTATTTCTGCACAACTTTCTTTTAAATAATATACTTCATCATCAATTATTATCTTATGAGTATTTATTCCATCACATAATTCGTGAATATATTTAGAATCTCTTAATAAACTCACTATAAATTCAACATCTCGTTTTTTATCAACTTCTATTGTTTTTTCATCCATCAATAATTCTATTTTAACATTCTTATAGTCAGATAGTTCATATTTCATAAACCAACTTCCCATTTTAACTCCGAGATTATTCTTATATGGCTCATTAGGACTTACACTAGGGTATCTTACAACTTTATATCCTAATCCCCAATAAGTCACTTTATTTCCGCCATCACTAACTATTTTAATTGTAAACTTTGGCTCGTGTCCTGTTGATACTCTGCCTTTATCAATATAATTAGTAATAAAAGTTAAAACTACAAGTATTACAGCAATTATTATACAAACTATTAAAACATTTTTCTTTTTCATCTCATTACCTCCTCGTATAATATATTTAACAATCAATTTTACATATTAAAATTACATTAAATAAATGATTGTTTAGAAAATTTAATGTAAAGTAGTAAAGGATTTGCTGTTTGACATAATATAGTATAATTATGATCATATTAACTA
>JAGALX010000046.1 GCA_017625035.1 Clostridia bacterium | reverse complement strand
TTCTAGAATTATAAAATTCTAAAAAATCATTTTCGTTAATAGTTTCTACACTTTTCATATTTTCCTCTGAATAAGATTATAACAAAAAAAGAGTTGCGGGAGCAACTTTTAAAGGAAAAATTTATTTTTCCTATTTTTTATATAATAGGAAAGTTCCATATAAGAGTAAAATTTAACTATTAATGCTTTCCTATTATAAAAAATATTGCACACAAATTTTTGCAAAATTTGGCGCATGAACAAAGACGCGGACGATAAAATGTTATAAACAGATGCAAATTTAATAATGTCCGCGTTTGTTCTTAGTTAAATCAATAGGTCTGCACATGGAAACGTAAAAAAATGTGTATTTTAATTTTGCAGATTTCTAACGTCCCAATGTGCAGACAAACATGTATTTTTAACGCGTCACCAATTTCATGCGTAACGTTTGTCTTTCAATCTACGGAATATTCAACCTGAGCCCAAAAATACAACCATTATATCAAGCTTGTAATAAAAGTTTAATAAAAATTTAATAAACTTGTAAAAAAATATGCAAAATGTAAATCCGTAATAGTATAAAATTTTTGTTGAATTTTGTGGAAAAAACTCCTATTGAAAAATATATATTAATTATTTTATAGTGTTAGCAGGAGGATAGAAACATGAGAAAGAAATATTTTTTACTAACGATAAGTTTATTAATAATATTGAGTGCAGGTTTTGCTTTTGCGAAATATGTACTATTTTCTGAACAAGAAGTTACTGTAACTTTAAAAGACGCAACAATTAATGAAACACAAATAACAGTAAGTCCTAGCTCTTGGACAAATGATAAAGTTGCTGTAACAATTGAATCAGAGAAAGGAGGCCAAATTTATTACAAAGTTGGAGAGACTGGAACATGGAATGAATATAGCAATCCTTTTGATGTGTTCGAAAATGATACTGTTTATTCAAAACTTGTGTTCAAAGATGCAGATGGACCAGAAGCTTTGAAAGACGTGGATAACATAGACAAAATACCACCAACAAAGACTGCGCCAACAGCAACTGCAACAACAAACACAATAGTTGTGACTTCAAAACAAGAAGATTATGAGAGTGGAATTGTTTATGAAGAATTTGCAATAAAAAAAGATGGTGTATGGTATACACAGCAATTAAATAACTTTGAAGGATTAACTCCTGGCACTATGTATGTAGTTAAAACAATTTCTACAGACTTAGCAGGAAATGTGCAAGAATCTGATGAATTAGAAGTAACAACAGCCGATATGACTGCTGGCTCTTTAACATTCAAAAAAGACAATGCAAATGGCGAAGTTTTAAGCTTGCCAGAAACTCCAGAACAAGAAAAAACATACATCAATAGTAATGTTTATTTTGAACTAATACAAGGAACAAATGGAGAAACTACATATGAAGTTAAAGATGAAAGTGGAAATACAGTAGATGTAACAGATAATACATTACAAACATCAACAGGTACATATGAAGTAATTTTAAAAACAACAGATGGAAGTAATACAATAGAAAAAACATATTACATTTATGTAGATAAAACACCACCTACAGAAGATGCACCAGTAGTAGAAGCAACTACAGGAAAAATTACTATAACAAATAATCAAACAGATTTAGAGAGCGGAATAGCAAAAATCGAATATGGAATATTCGATGAAGAGCAAAATGAATGGGTATGGCAAGAAACAGATACATTTGCAAAATTAACACCAAATAAAGAATATAAAGTAAAAACAAAAGCAACAGACAAAGCAGGAAATGTATCAGAATCTGCAGAAGTAACAATAAAAACAAAAGAATTAACACCATCAGAAATAATAGTAAAAGAGAATGATGAAAGCCAAACTGAAATAAATCCTTCTGAAACAGAAGATGATACAAATAAAGATTGGGCAAATGAAGATATAATAATAGAAACAACACCAGAAGAAGGAACAACAGTTACAGTTACTGTAAAAGATGAAAATGGAAATGTAGTAGAAGAAAATGAGGGCGGAGAATATCCTACTACAGATGGAAAATATGAAATAACAGTAACAACTAAAGATGAAGACGATAATACTATAGAAGAAAAATATTATGTATTTGTAGATAAAACAAATCCAACACTTACAGTAAATCCAAATGGAAACTCATATACAATAACACCAGGAAACACACAAACACAAATAAGTGTAGATATAGAAGCAATAGATAATGAAAGTGGAATTTCAAAAATAACATATGGATGGAGCTCATCTAACACAGAAGAGCCAACACAATGGATAGATTCTGCAAATGGAGCAACAATAGAAAATACAGTAAGTGGAGGAACATATTATTTATGGACACAAGTAATTGATAATGCAGGAAATATAGCAGATCAAAAAGTTTCAGAAGCATATACTGTAAATTATCAAGTTGTATATAATGCAAATGGTGGAGAGAATGCGCCGGAATCAACAATAAAAGTACATGAAACAGATTTAATATTATCATCAGAAACTCCAACAAGAACAGGTTATACTTTCAAAGGTTGGGCAACAACTAAAACAGCAACAACACCAGACTATACAGTAAAAGGAACATATAATACAGATGCAGCAGTAACATTATATGCTGTATGGGAAGTTAACACATATAATATAACTTATAATACAAATGGAGGAACATTTGAAACAGAGCCAGATTCAACATATACATATGGAAATACACAAACTTTACCAACACCAACAAAAGAAGGATACACATTTGAAGGTTGGTATGAAGATGAAACTTTAACAAATAAAATAACTCAAATAAATGCAGATAAATATGGTGACTTAAATTTATATGCTAACTACACAGCAAATAAATATACAGTTCAATATGATGGAAATGGAGAAACATCAGGTGAAGTAGCAAGTCAAGATGCAACATATGATCAAAATATTACAATTGCGAATAATGGTTTTACAAAAACAGGATATACATTTGTAAGTTGGAATACAAAATCAGATGCAACAGGAACAACATACAATCCTGGAGATAGTGTAAACAATTTAGTAGCAACAAATAAAGGAACTATAACATTATATGCAATATGGGAAGACAAAACAGCTCCAACAACAACCGCACCATCAGCAACATCAAATGTAAGTAGTATAACAGTAACATTCAAACAAACTGATGATGGAGAAGGAATAGATGAATCTACAATAGAATATGGAATATTTGATAAAGAAAAGAATGAATGGGTATGGCAAAAAGACCCAACATTCACAGGATTAAATTCAGATACAGAATATGAAGTAAAAACAAGAGCATCAGATAAAAATGGAAATGGACCAGTAGAATCTCAAGTTACAAAAATAAAAACAACAACATTAGAAATGGGAGATTTAACATTTAAGAAAAATGATGCAAATGGTGAAGTCTTAACACCAGCAACAGACAAAGAATCACAAAAATCATATATAAATACTAATGTATATATAGAAGTAAATCCATCAAGCAATGGAACAACAACATATACTGTAAAATATGAAGAAAATTTAGAAGAAGAATATTCTGAAAGTCAAACAATAACAACATCAACAGGAACATATGAAATTACAGTAACAACAAAAACAGAATCAGAATCATATAGTACAACATATTACATTTATATAGATAAAACAGAACCATCAGGAGATTTACCAACAGCAGTAAGCACAACAGGAAAAATAACTGTAACAAATAATCAAACAGATAATGAAAGTGGAATTGCAAAAGTAGAATATGGAATATTAAAAGATGGAGTATGGACATGGCAAGAATCTAATGAATTTGCAGGATTAGCAGATGGAATAGAATATGAAGTTAGAACAAGAACAACAGATAATGCAGGAAATGTAAAAGAAACAGAAAGTTTAAGTATATCTACAAAAGAATTGACACCAAGTACAGTAAAAGTTACGGAAACTACAAGTGGAGATGAAATAACACCTTCAACAAGTGAGAATGATGCAAATAAAGATTGGACAAATGAAAACATAAAAATAGAAACAACAGCTCCAAATGGTGCAACCGTAGAAACTAAAGTTTATAAAGAAGATGGAACTGAAGTTACAAAAAATGATGACGGAACTTATTCAGTAGAAGATGGAACATACAAAGTTGTAGTAACAACAAAAGATGAAGATGGAAATACAAAAGAAGAAACATACTACATATTTGTTGATAAAACAAATCCAGAAGTAACAGTAGTGCCAGATGGTGGAGATTACACAATACCTGTAGGACAAACTACAATTGATTTAAGTGCTACAATAAATGTAACAGAAACAGGAAGTGGAACAAATGCATTAGAATATGCTTGGTCTACAAGTCAAACAATAATACCAACAACATGGAATACATTTACAAGTGGAACTCCAATAACATATCCAGTAGAAGGTGGAAACTACTACTTATGGCTAAATGTAACAGATAATGCAGGAAATAAAGCAACTAAAAAAATAACAAATGTATATAAAGTTGTATACGTAGTTGAATTTGATGCAAATGGTGGACAAAATGCACCTGCAACACAGGAAAAAGAAAAAGATGTAACATTAACACTTTCAAGCGTATCACCTACAAAAGCAGGATACACATTTAAAGGTTGGGCAGAATCTGAAAATACAACAACTGCAAAATATCAACCTGCAGGAGATTATATAGCAAATGCTTCTGTAAAATTATATGCAGTATGGGAAGCTAATACATATAACATCGAATATAACTTAAATGGTGGAACATTTAATAATGAACAAGATACAACATATACATATGATCAAGAAAAAACATTACCAACAGCAGATGAAATATCAAAACCAGGTTATGATTTTGATGGTTGGTATAATGAAGCTGGAGAAAAAGTAACAACATTACCAGCAGGAACAATAGATGATATTACTTTAGAAGCACATTGGACAGCAAGAACAGATATAGAATATACAGTAAATTATTATTTAGAAAATGCAAATACTGCAGACTATACTTTAAATCATACAGAAACAAGAACAGGAGAAACAGATAAAATAATAGTTTTAGCGGATGTTCAAAATCCAACAACAACAATAGAAAATGCAACATATAGTAGTAACTCATTAACAGCAAACACCAAAATAGATGCAGTAAATAAAACTGTAGTTAATGTATACTATACAAGAAATAAATTTGAATTAAACTTAATTGCAGGAGACAATATTACACAAGTAACAGGAACAGGCTCATATAAATGGGGTCAATCTGTAACTATAAATGCAACAATTGAAGATTTAGCAGGTTATACTTATAAATGGAACAACTGGACATCAAGTGATACAGGTGTTTTGGCAAACCAAGCAAATCAAGCAGCAACTATAGCAATGCCAGCTTCAAATATAAGTTTAACAGCAACTGCTACAAGAACAATTATAGAATACACAATTTTAAAACAAGTTACACAAGATGGAGATTTAAACTCAAATAAAACAGAAGAAATAAAATATAATGTAGAAACAGAAAGCTTTGAGCTTCCAATAGAACAAATTGAAGGATATACATTTAAAGGCTGGACTATAAATGATGAAACACAGCTTTATGACACTATAACAATAACAAAAGGAACAACAGGAAATAACACATATACAGCTGTTTATGCAGATGAAACAGGGCCTTCAACAAATGCTCCAACAGGAAGTTCTACAACAAGTGAAATTACATTAACATTTAACCAAACAGATTCTGGAAGTGGAATTGATACATCTACAATAGAATACGGAATTTACAAAGATGGAAAGTGGACATGGCAATCTACACCAACATTTGAAGGATTAGATGCAAACACAGACTACAAAGTAAAAACACGTGTAACAGATAATCAAGGAAATGGACCAGTAGAATCTGCGGAAACAACAATTAGAACAAAATCTGTAGATGAAGCTACATTAACATTCAGAAAAAATGATAGCACAGGTGAAATAGTAAATTTCCCAAATGCTGATGATTCAAGTGTATGGGTAAATACTGATATTCACGTAACTGCTAATTCAACACCAACAGCAGGAGTTACAACAACATACAAAATAGTTGATGAAAACGGAGTAGAACAAACAATAAATTCTAATGGAATATTAGAAACTGAAACAGGTAAATACACAGCTACAATAACAACAACAGACGGAGTAAACGAAAAAACAGTAACATATTATATATATGTAGATAAAACAGAGCCATCAGCAACAGTTGAACCAAATGGAGGAGAACATACAATTGCTGTAGGAAGTAGTACTACAACAGTTAACCCAACATTAAGTGCAACTGATAATGGTGGAAGTGAATTAAAAGATTTACAATACGCATGGAGCTCAAGTAATATAGAAGTTCCAGAAACATGGGAAAACGCTGCAAATGATGGAAAAATAACAAAAGCTTTATCTGGAGGAACAAGCTACCTATGGACTAAAGTAACAGATAATGCCGGAAACACAGTAATAAAAGCATCATCAGGATTCAAAGTAGGATACGCAATTGAATATGACTCAAATGGAGGAGATGTATCTGTAGAATCACAAAGAAAAGAACATGATGTAAATATTACTTTATCTGATGAAATAACAAAAACAGGCTATAATTTCGCAGAATGGAATACAGACATAAATGGAAATGGAACATCATATGCAAAAACAGCTGTTTATACACAAAATGCATCTATAAAATTATATGCTATATGGACAGCAAAAACATATGATATTACATATGACTTAAATGGCGGAACAATAGTAGATAATGATAGTTTCAAAAAATATGAAAACTACACATATAATACAGAAAAAGTATTACCTACAAAAACTGATGTAACAAAACCAGGATACGAATTAGATTACTGGGTTGATCAAGATGGAAATCAATATACAACATTACCAGTTGGAACTATAGAAAATATAACTTTAACAGCACATTGGAAACCAACAAATACAACATATACTGTATATCATTATGTAGAAAATATAAATGATGAAAATTACACACTAGATAGCACTGATGAAAATGTTTCAGGTGTTACTGAAAGTGTACTAACATTAGAAGATTTAAAGAAAACAATAACAGGAGCAACATATAAACAAGGTTCAGAAACAGAAAATGGTACAGCAGTTATAACTGTAACTATTAATGGTGATGGATCTACAAAAATATACTTATATTATTCAAGAAACACATATACACTTACAATAAATAAAAATTCAGATATAGGAACTGTAACAGGAGCTGGAACATATAAGTATGGAAAAACTGTTAATATATCTGCAGAATTTGCAAACTTACCAGGATACAATTATTCTTGGGAAGGATGGACATCTTCAGATATAACAGTACCAACAACACAAAGTGCTACAATAACAATGCCAAATAAAAATGTGACAATTACTGCAAGTGCATCAAAAACAATAATAACTTATAATATAGAATATGACTTAGCAGGAGGAACATTAGCAGAAGGTCAAGAAAATCCTACAACATATACTGTAGAAAGCCAAGACTTTACTTTAAGTAATCCAACCAAAACTGGATACACATTTGCAGGATGGGATGATGGTGAAGGTAATATAAGTAAAGATGTAACAATATCTATAGGAAGTATAGGAGATAAAACTTATACTGCAGTATGGACAATAAATGAGTATACAGTAACTTATGATTATTCTACAAATGGTGGAACAAATGCAAGCAAAACAACAGATTCAAAAGCTTACAAAGAAGAAATTGATTTAACAACAACAGCTGAAAAAGATGGATATACATTTATTGGATGGAATACAAATAAAGATGCAACAGAAGCAATATCAAGCTTAACTATGGAAACAAGTGATATAACACTATACGCAATATTCTCTAAAGAAATAACAGTAGAATATAAAGCAAATGGTGGGCTAGAGGATATTACACAAAACTATACTGTTTACAATAATCAAACAGAATTAAGTATAAAAGTACCAAGCACACCAACAACATACTCAGAATGGGAATTCTTATGCTATGGTGATAGTGAAACAGCTACATCAGGATATGGATTAAATGAAACAATAACAATTACAGTACCAGTAGAACAAAGCACTGTAACATATTACTCGAATTGGAAAAAAGATATTTCTGTTAAATTCATGGATTATGTAGGAGTAACTGAGCAAGAATTTGTTTTATATAATAGTGAAACAATAACTGTTACAGCACCGGCACAAAACGCGTATGAAGGATGGACAGCTTTAGGATGGACACCATTAACAACAACAACAGCAGTTGGAACAAATGTAAATGGAGGAACATTTGCAGGAATATCTACAAGCACAGTTTACTATGGATTATATGAACAAACTATTACTTTAAGTTATAACTTAAATGGAGGAACATCATCAGCAATTGCATCACAAACAGGAATAAGAAAAGTTAATAGCAGTAATTTTAATAAAGCAACAAATCCTGTTTTACAAATAACAGATACAATTCCAACAAGAGATGGTTACACATTTGTAAATTGGAAAGATAGTTTTGATAAAACATATGAAACTGCAAGTAGTTATACATTTGAAGCAAATACTGAAATAAGAGCAGTTTGGGAAACTATAACATACAACATAACATACGAATTAACTGGAGGAAGTTTAGCAGAAGGCCAAACAAACCCATCAACATACACAGTAGAAACAAACACAATAACATTATATGAACCAACAAAAGAAGGGTATGAATTTAGAGGATGGCAATTAGCAGGCGAAACAGCTGTAAATAGACCATGTAATATAGAAAAAGGTAGTATAGGAGACAGAACCTATGTAGCTGTATGGACTACTAGAGATGATATAGAATATAAAGTTGAATTCTACTACCAAGAAAACGGAGTATACCCAGATACAGCAACATTTACTAATATAAATCTTGGTACAACTGAAAGTATAGCAGAAGTATCAGATGAGGAAAAAACTCCAACAAAAGAAGGATATACATTAGACGAGGCTGCAAACAATGTATTAAGTGGAACAGTTGCACCAGATGGAGGCTTAGTATTAAAAGTATACTTTAAACAACAATTTACAGTAACATATAAAGCAGGAACAAATGTATCATTTGAAACAGAAACATATAGTGGATTAGATTATGGAGTAACAACTCCAAGTTTCGCAGGAGCAATAGTTGTAGATGAAGGATATGAAGATGGAACATGGACACCTACTATAGCAGATACTGTTACAAGTAACATGGAATATGTTTACAATAGTAATGGACCAAAAACAGATACTAAGTATAAAGTAGAATATTATTATCAAGTAGATGGAAGTTATCCAGATACAGCAACACAATCTGAAACAAGAACAGGAACAACAGATACAGCAGTAACACTTTCAAGTGGAGACAAAACTCCAGCACAAGCAGAATATGCATATGATGAAAATGCAGAAAATATAACAACAGGAAAAATAGCAGGAGATGGAAGTTTAGTATTAAAAGTATATTTCAAACAACAATTTACAGTAACATTCAAAGCAGGAAATCATGTAACATTTACAGATAATGTTCATGAAAACCTAGATTATGGAGCACCAACACCAGGATGCACAGCAAATTATGTTTATGATGCAGGATATTCAGGAGGAACATGGACTCCAGAGCTAGCAGAAACTGTAACATCAAATGCAACATATACATTAAATGCAACTCCAAATGAAAATACTAGGTATCAAATAGAATATTACTATCAAGAAAATGGTCAATATTCAAATGTTGCAACAGATTCTGAAACAAGGGAAGGAACAACAGATACAACGGTAGATATATCTAATGAAATAAATAATAACATACCAGAAGGATATGCATTAGATACATCAAAAGAAAATGTATTAAGTGGAAATATAAATGGAAATGGAAACTTAGTATTAAAAGTATATTATAAACAACAATTTACAGTAAAATATCTACCAGGTGAAAAAGGAACATTTAAAGAACAAACATATGAAAGCTTAGATTATGGTGCACAAACACCAGAATTTACAGGAGAAAAAACAGGTTTAGCAGGATATACATTTAGCAGCTGGAGCCCAGAAATATCAGAAACTGTAACAAAAAATACAACATATACAGCATTATGGACAGCAAATACTAATACAAGCTATACAATACAATACTATAAACAATCAGCAGAAAATGGACAATATCCAGAAACACCAACAGAAATAGATACTACAAAAACAGGAAAAACAGATACAACAGTAGATATAACTAACGATGTAAATGCTAATATACCAGAAGGATATGCATTAGATACATCAAAAGAAAATATATTAAGCGGAAATATAGATGGAGATGGAAGCTTAGTATTAAAAGTATATTACAAACTACAATTTACAGTTACATATACAGCAGGAAACAATGTAACATTTGGAAGCGAAGTTTATGAAAACTTAGATTATGGTGTACAAACACCAGAATTTAAAGGTACACTAAGTTATAATTCAGGATATGGAAATGGAGTATGGACACCAATTATCGCAGAAACTGTAACAGCAAATACAACATATACATTAAATGCAGTAGCAAATACAAATACAAAATACAAAGTAGAATACTACTATCAAGTAGATGGTAAATATTCAGATACACCAACAAGTGCTGATGAAACAAGAACAGGAATAACAGATGCAAATGCATCAGTAACTGATTCAGATAAAACACCAACTATGGCAGGATATGTATTTGATGAAAAAGCAAGCAATGTATTAAGTGGTAATATAGCAGGAGATGGAAGTTTAGTATTAAAAGTATACTTTAAACAACAATTTACAGTAACATACAAAGCAGGATCTAATGTATCATTTGAAACTGAAACTTATAGTGGATTAGATTATGGAACAACAACTCCAAGTTTTGCAGGAACAATAGTTGTAGATGCAGGATATCAAAATGGAACATGGACACCATCTGTTTCAAGTGTTGTAACAAGTAATATAGAATATGTTTACAATAGTAATGGACCAAAAACAGATACACCATACACAGTACATATTTATGGAGAAAATGCAGAAGATACAGGATACACATTAATAAAAGATGTAACGAAAACAGGAACAACAAATTCTAGCATAAATATTGATGATATAAAAGATTCATTAGAAGGATATGGTAAAGACTCAATTATTGCTAAAGATGGATTAGATGGAAATACTATCACAACAGTAACAGTAAACGGTGATGGAAGTTCAGAAGTGTATTTATATTATTCAAGAAATACATATACATTAAATCTAGAAAAAGGTACAAATATAAAATCTGTAACAGGAGCAGGAACATATAAATGGGGAAGCTCAGTACAAATAAGTGCAGAAACAAACTCTGATTCTGGTATAACATATAACTGGTTAAGCTGGACATCTAGTAACCCAGATATATTAGCAGATCAAGCAAATCAAAACACAACAATTATAATGCCAATAGTACCAGAAAATGAAATATTAACATTAACAGCAAATGCTTCAGCAAACGCAAATGAGTATAGTATTACATATGTAAATATCGAAGGAGTAGACAATAGTCAAAACCCTAGCACGTATACATATGGAGAGTCTATAACATTTGAAAATCCAGGATCTAAAACTGGATATACATTTGATGGATGGTATTTAGATACAGAATTTACAACCGAAATAACAGGAATATCTGCTACACAAAAAGGAAATATTACAGTATACGCAAAATTCGACATAAATAAATATACAGTTACATACAATGCATTGGGAGGAACTTGTGATACTGGAATAATAGAAGATGTAGCATATGGAACAGAAATAGATGTAAAAAATATAGTAGCATCTAAAGCAGGATCAATATTCAAAGGTTGGACTTTAGATCCAGATTCAACAACACCATTGGAAAGTTTAACTATGGGAACTTCAAATGTAATATTATATGCAATATACGTAGATGCTGTTGCACAAATAGATGAAGCATATTATGAATCATTACAAGATGCAATAGATGCAGCAGGACTTTCAACACAAGAAGTTACAATTACTATGTTAAAAGATGTAAATCAAACTGGAATAATAGGAACTGTATCAGAAGGTCAAAATATAAAATTAAATTTAAATGGTAAAACAATACAAAGTAGCGATAATTCAACAATTTTAAATAATGGAACACTTACAATATCAGGAACATCAGGAACAATAACAGGTTCCGCAGGAGATACAATAATAAATACTGGAACATTAATAAAAAATACTGATACAACAATATCAAACACAGCGACTGAAAGTTATGTTGTAATAAATAATACAGGAACAGTAACAATGAGTGCAGGAACATTAAATGCAGGTTATAGAGGAATAGTTAATAATGGCACAGGAACTGTTACAATATCAGGTGGAACACTAACTTCAGAAACAAACCAAGTAATACGTAATTTAGGAAGTGCAAATACAGAGAAATCACCTGCGGTTAAAATTACTGGAAATCCAACAATAACAGCTACATCAGTTAATGCTATTGTTAACGATGCTGAAGCAACGGGTTTAATACATATAGATGGAGGTATTATTAACTCAAGTAAAGAAGGTATAAGTACCCCAACCGTTTATAATCCAGGATATGGAAAAATACTAATAACAGGTGGAACAATAAAATCTTCAGGAACAAATGCAGTAGTGTTTAATGGAAGTTCTGATGGAACAAGTGTAGGAACAATAGAAATAAGAGGCGGAACAATAGAATCTGATACTTGTAAAGCAGTCAAAAATAATGCACAAGGAACAGTAATAATTTCAGGAGGAAATATAGTAACTAATGCTACAGGAGAAAGTGCTGTATATAATCATAGAGCATCAGCAACAACAAGTGTGACAGGAGGAACGATAACTAGTACAAATGGTGAAGGAATACTTATACAAGAAGGAACATTAACAGTAGCTGGATCAAGTACTAAAATAACCGGTAAAACAACAGGAATAAGAGCAAACGTTGGAAATGCAACAATAACAGGAGGAACAATTGAAGCAACAGAAGGAGTAGGTGTATGGATTAGAGGTTCAACAGCAACAGTAACAATAGGAACGAATGAAAGTGGAACAACAAGTGTAAATACAACAACACCTACGATAATCGGTACAACATCTGGTGTTGAAACTTATTATGACTCTGGAATATTTAATTTCTATGACGGACAAATAATAGGTCCAGAAGGAGCATCAATAAATTCAACAGTAGGAGACATACCAGTTGGATATGCTGTTAAGAAAACAATTGCAGACGGAATAGAAACTGCAACATTGGCAAGTGCAAACTATGTTAATATAACAGATAATAAATATTACTTAACACTATCAGATGCTGTAAGTAATGCAACTAGTGAAAGTACCATTAAAGTATTAAATGGAGTAACTGAAACTATAACTGCTACGGTAGAATCAGGAAAAAAATTAACTATAGATATGAATGGACAAACTACAACATTAGATGGAGTGAGTTTAGTAAATAATGGAACTTTAACAATATCAGGAACATCAGGAACATTAACTGGTTCTGGAGCACATACAATTGAAAATACAGGAACATTAACAAAAGATACTAATACAACATTAGCAAATACAGCAACAGCAGATTATTTGGTAATAAATAATAGTGGAACATTCACAATGAGTGCAGGAACATTAAATGCAGGTTACAGAGGAATAGTTAATAATAGTACAGGAACTGTTACAATATCAGGAGGAATATTATCTTCAGGAACAAGCCAAGTAATACGTAATTATGGAAGTGCAAATACAGAGGAATCACCTGCTGTTAAAATTACTGGAAATCCAACAATAACAGCTACATCAATTAATGCTATTGTTAACGATGCTACAGCAATAGGTTTAATACATATAGATGGAGGGATTATAAACTCAAGCAAGGAAGGTATATCTACACCAACAGTTTTAAATTCTGGAGATGGAAAAATACTTATAACAGGTGGAACAATAAAATCTTCAGGTACTAATGCAACAGTATATAATGGATATAATAATGGCAATAGTTCTGGAACTTTAGAAATAAGAGGAGGAACAATTGAAAATAGCATAGATGCGGCTGTAAAAAACCATGAACATGGTAGAGTAATAATATCTGGAGGTACAATAAGTGGTTCTGCATATGGTGTGGTTGCTAGTTCGACAGATGGAATTGAGACAACAGGCCAAGTACAAATAACAGGAGGAACAATAAATGCTCAAAATGGCAATGGAGTATTAATTGAAGCAGGAACATTAACAGTAGATGGATCAAATACTAAAATAACAGGTACAACAACAGGAATAAGAGTAAGAGTAGGAACAGCAACAATAACTGGAGGAACAATAGAAGCAACTGCAGGAGTAGGGGTATTTATTAATGGTGCAACAGTAACAGTAGGAACAAATGAAAGTGGAACACCAAGTGTAAGTACAACAACACCTTCAATAATCGGTACAAAATCTGGTGTTGAAACTTATTATGAAACAGGAATATTTAATTTCTACGATGGACAAATAAAAGGTGCAGAGGGAATGTCAATAAATTCAATAGTAGGAGACATACCAGTTGGATATGTTGTTAAGAAAACAATTGCAGATGGAATAGAAACCGCAACATTAGCAGTTGCAAATTATCAAAATACAACAGATAATAAATATTTCTATACATTAGCAGAAGCTGTAACTGATGCATCTAATGGAAGTACTATTAAAGTACTAAATGGGGTAACAGAAAGCGAAGATGTAACGGTAGATTCTGAAAAAACTTTAACAATAGATATGAATGGACAAACTACAACATTAAATGGAGTAAGTTTAGT
Organism: Clostridia bacterium; assembly: GCA_017625035.1. Classification (GTDB taxonomy): domain Bacteria; phylum Bacillota; class Clostridia; order TANB77; family CAG-508; genus CAG-492. The sequence goes on along the minus strand of JAGALX010000046.1, from coordinate 43,458 downwards.
AAATAATGGAATTTTAACAATATCAGGAACTTCAGGAACACTAATAGGTTCAGGTGCAAATACAATTGAAAATACAGGAAAATTAGTTAAAGATACTAACACAACAATATCAAGCACAGCAACTGCAGATTATTATGTAATAAATAATAGTGGAACATTTACAATGAGTGAAGGAACATTAAACTCAGAATATAGAGGAATAATGAACGAGGGAACAGGAACTGTTATGATATCAGGAGGAACATTAACAACAGTAGGGGCAGTAATACGTAATGATGGAAGTGCAAATACAGAAACACTACCAGCAGTTAAAATTACTGGAAATCCAACAATAACATCTACATCAGTTAATTGTATTGTTAACAGTGCTGTAGCAACAGGATTAATACATATAGATGGAGGTAGCATAAACTCAAGCAAGGAAGGTATATCTACACCAACAGTTTTAAACTCAGGAAATGGAAAAGTTCTTATAACAGGAGGAAAAATAACCTCTTCAGGTACTAATGCAGTAGTATATAATGGAAGTAATAGCGGCAATAGCTCTGGAACAATAGAAATAAGAGGCGGTGTAATACAATCAGATACTACTATGGCTATAAAAAATCACGAACTAGGAACTGTTATTGTTTCAGGAGGAACAATAACGAGTGCAAAGCATGGTATAATGGGAGAATTATCAGGAACAATAAAAGTTACAGGTGGAACGATAACAGCAGGATATCGTGGAATATATGATATAGCATCAGGAACAATAGAAGTAAGTGGAGGAACAATAACTTCAACATATAGTGGAACTGATTTGGATTATTGTGGTGCTATTCAGGTTCAAAGTGGAGGAACAGTAAAAATTTCAGGTGAAAATACAAAAATAGTTGGAACTGATTATGCAGTTATATTACAAAATGGAGAAGGTTATATAGCAGGAGGAACAATTGAAGCAACAGGTGGTGCAAAAAACGATGGAACAGGTATATATAATACTGCAACATTAACAATTGGAACTAATGAAAGTACCCCAAGTGTAAGCACATCAATACCAACAATAATTGGTAATAGTTGTGGTGTTATGAATACAGGAACTAATGGAACATTCAATTTCTATGATGGACAAATAAAAGGAGCAGAAGGATATTCAATAAGTGGAACTGTATCTGCAACACCAACAGGATATGTTGTTGTAAAAAATACAGAAGATTCTATAGAAACAGCTACGTTAGGAGCATCTGCACCAGTAATAACATCTAAATTAGTAAATTCAAGTGGTGATGCATATAAAAGTGGAACATGGAGTAATAAAAATGTATATGTATCAGTAGCTAGTGCAAAGGTAGGCGCAGGAATAAAACAATATGAATGGAAAGAAGGAGATTCAGGAACATGGAAAACAACTTCTTTAACAACAAGTAACAATGTAGGTACAATAACTTTTACTGGAAATAGAAATTCTACAATTTACTTTAGAGCAGTAGATAATAATGGTGCAAAATCTGCAACATCTAGCATAATAATAAGAAAAGAAACAACTAAACCAACCGTAACATTAGGTACAAATGGAGGAACTGCTACAATTTCTGTAGGATATACTACAGCAAAGATAAGTAGTAAATTAACAGCTGCAGATACAGGTGGTAGTGAATTAAAAACATTACAATATGCATGGTCACAAAGTAATACAACAGAGCCTACAAGTTGGACTACATTTACAAGTGGCAGCACAGTAACAAAAGATGCTACAGGAGGAAATTGGTATTTATGGACAAATGTAGTGGATAATGCTGGAAATAGGGCAACAAGTGTAAAAACTTCAAATGCATTTGTAGTAAAATATCAAGTTGCATATGATGCAAATGGAGGAACTGATGCTCCTAGTGCACAAGCAAAAACTAAAGGAACAGCAATAACATTAACAACTAATGTGCCAACAAAAGCAGGATATACTTTCTTAGGTTGGGGAACATCTAGTACAGCAACTAAAGTATCTTATAAATCTGGAGGAACTTATTCAACAGATGCACCAATTAAGTTATATGCAATTTGGCAAGGAACAGCAACTTTTTACAAAAACTATTTAGATTCAGATTTATGGGGAGACACATACCTAACAAGTAAATATAATTACTATAATACAAAACCATCCTCAATAACAACTGTAGAAGACAATACTGCTAAATATGGTCAATACTTGCAATTTACAATGAATGAAGGAACAACTGGAGGTGTTTATTACATAAATAATACAACATTAACAGTTGGAACTAAGTACACATGGAGTATGTTTGTAAAAACAAGTTCAAATAAGACTTTAAACATTGGATGTGAACAAGGAGAAAAAAAAGATGTAAATACAACAACTTCTTGGCAAAAAGTAACATATACATTTACTGCAACAAGTAATACATATGATAATTTTGTAATTTATAATAATTCTGGATGGTCTGAGGGAGATATATTATACATTCATTCACTAGAAATAATGGAAGGAACCCCAACAGTATATGATACAAAATTGGTAACTGTTAATGGAACACTAGGAACATTACCAACAACACCAACAAGAACAGGATATACATTCCAAGGATGGTATACTGCACCTGTTGGAGGAACAAAAATAACAACTAGTACAGAATTTACTGCTAATACAACATATTATGCACATTGGACAACTAATAATTATACAATTACATATGATTATAATTCAAATAGAAATTACATAAATCCTACAAATTCTAGTATAACATTTGATGCATTTACAGGAACAACAAATTACACCAAATCTGTTGGTACAGTGTATATGGATGACTTAAAAGTTGGAGATAAGATAACAGTAACATTTGATATTACATATAGTGATGTTACTACCGTAGCAGATCAGACTGCATTTGTCTTATTCCAGGGTCAGGGGGATGTAACTTCATGGTCACAACCATTACAAAATACTGGTAGTAAACTGACTTTGACGGGTACAGGAACAACTACATATACAGCTAATATTACTATTACAGAAACATTGGCAAAAAATTCATATTTTAAAGCAGTAATAAGAAGTGATTATTATTCTGCAGGTACAATGACAATGAGTAATTTTAAAGTACTAAGAACAACAAAAACAACAGTTTCAAAACCATATGGAGTACAATTAGGTACTTTACCTACAATTAGTGATTCTATAGATACGTTAAATGGTTGGTATACAGCAAAAACTGGTGGAACTAAAATTTCAAGTACAACATTAGTAACAGGAAATGGAACATATTATGCACAATGGACTCGTGCTATAGCTTCAACAACAATAGATAGTACAACAACTAAATATAGCACAGTACAAGCAGCTATTGATGCAGCAGGAACTAATAGTGGAGCAATTGTAACATTATTAGAACCAAAACGAAGTGAAAGTGTTACTATAGCATCTGGACAAAATATTATATACAATTCTAATGGAAAAACTTTAACTCATACAGGAACAGTAATAAGTTGTGCAGGTACACTTACAATTAATGGTGGAGGAACTATATCAGCAACTTCTTCTGGAACTACAATAAAAAATACTTCATCAGGAACAATAGATATATCTGATGTAACTATAAACTCAACTAATTATGGGGCAATTAGAAATGAAAGCACTGGTAGAGTTAATATTTCATCAGGAACTATAAAAACTACTGCAACGGGTTCATCTACTATAGCTAACGTATCAACGGGTACTACTATAATAACAGGAGGAACAATAACAAACACAGGTTACCAAGCAATTGAAATTACAGGTGGAAATTTAGTAATTGGTGATAGTGCAAATGCAAGTACAACATCACCTTCAATTACAGGTTCAACTAATGCAATTAGTAGTTCAGAAGGTTATATTACAATATATGGGGGAGCAATTAGAGGTGCAAGAGCTATAAATAAAACTGGTAGTGGAAGTGTATCGATAAGTGGAGGTGCTATAACTTCAACAGGAAATGCTACAATTTATTTTGGAAACGGTTCAACTGCAACCTTAAAAGTAACAGGGGGGTCTGTAAAAACTGTAGCTACTGCTTCAGATGCGATAATAAGTGCTTCTACAGGAAGAATAGATATAGGTTCATCTTCAAGTGTTTCAAAAACTTCTCCTAGTATAACTGGTAGAATTAATGCAGTGTATAAAGATGATGACGGAAATATCGCAGGAGGAGCCCGAATAAATATTTATTCAGGATTAATAACTGCAACAACATCTAATGCAATATTAGGAGCTGGAGAGGTTTATATAGAAACAGCAAAAATAATAGGAAGTAAGGCTCATACTGTAATGTTGCATCAAAGTGATACAGCTAGTTTATCAATAAGTGAAAATCCTACCATTGAAAATACAGGAAATTTTCGTGCTGTAAGTGCACATGATTTAAGTACTCAGAATTTAATTATTTCAATGCGTGATACAGGAACTATAACCTCAAAAGGAGGACCCGCAATTGTAAATTATAAAGGAACAACAAACATATATGGAGGTACAATAACTGGTTCAACATATGGAATTTATGCAACAACTGGGCATATTAATTATATTGCAAGTGTAGGTAGTGTAAACAGTGTTTCTGCAATAGGTAGTAACGGAATTGCTATGCGTGTAACAACAGGAACTATTACTCTAGGAAAAGATTCAGGTTTCTTAGCGAAAACTCCTACAATTAAAGGAAAAACATACGGAATTCAAATAACAGGAACAGAAGGAACATTAAACTTCTACGATTGTATGGTATATGGTGGAACAAGCGCTATAAGTAATTCTGGAACATTAAATATTAAATCTGATAATGGAGATGTTTCATATGGTGTAAATACATCAACAGAAACTACAACAATAGGAAGTACAGATGTAACTTGTGAGAAGAAAATGATTGTAAGAGCTATTTTCTTAAATAATACAACTAAGAGTTATTACGATAATTTAACTGATGCTATAAATACTGCTGAAAGTGGAGATAATATATTAGTACAAACTGATGCAACTGACGATGCAACTAGTGCATATACTATAGATAAGGAGATTTCATTAGTATTTAATAGTTCATATACTTTAAATGTAAGTCAGTCATTTGATATTACTTCAAGTGGTACATTGAACTTAACTGGTTACGGAGGAACTATTAATTCAACCGCAGGGAATGCTATAATTAATGCAGGAAAATTTAGTGGTACAGCACCATATATGGTTGTTACATCAACTAGTACATGTATAAGAAATACAGGAACTTTTACTGTAAATAGTATGTATGGTGGCTTAGAATGTGAAAGTGGAATAGTAATCAGTAATAGCGAAAATGGTATTGTTGAAATAATCGATTGTAACATAATTGGACCTACAGGAATTTATAATAGTAGTAAAGCTGAAACAGCAGTTACTATATCAGGAGGATATATATATGGAAATTCTATTGCGGGTATAAATATGAGTGCTAATAGTGGAGGAGTAGTTATAAACTCAGGTGAAATATCTGGATATACTCTAGGAACTTATGTTCAGGGCGGAACTCTTACAATTGGAACAATAACTGGAAGTGTAACATCAGAAAATAGCGAGGAAGTTCCTATAATTAAAGGAAAAAGCCAAGGTGTTCATATTTATAGTGGAGCGACTGTAAAATATTATAGTGGTGTTATATATGGAGGCACAAATGCAATAAAAAATTCAGGTAAATTGACACCAAGAAGTGGATATAGTGTAAAAAATAGCACAGAAAGTACAGATATATATGGTACTACTGTATCATGTCAAAAAGCTATGCTTGGAACATAAAAATAATTTATAGTAATATATAATTATAAAAAAATTAGTAGACATTTGTCTACTAATTTTTTTTACAAACAAAAAAACAGCCACAATACTTAAGTAAAGGCTGAATTTTTAGAATATTTTACAATTACAAGAATATAAATAAAACCTTATTTTCTATTTCTAATTAATTTTACAATAGCATAAATCAAAATTAAAGAAGCAACAAAAATAGCTAAGAAAATAGGATTTGTAAAGAAAAATATAAATATACTTCCAAGCATAGGAATAGTAAATTTATAGGCTCCGATTATATTATCATGCGATAATGTACCAACATCAATAGCATTATTATTATCACCTTTTGTTATATAAGAAGTGGTATTATTATCAGTTATTACAGATTCGATTCTGTGTACTGTAACATGATTTCCTTCATTAAAAGCAATAATATCTCCTGTGCTATATGAGTCTTTAGGTGATGTTACTATTAAATCTTGTGTTTTAATAGTTGGCTCCATGCTTCCAGATAATATAATAAAAAAGTTGTGATTAAAAAAAGATATATTTGTCTTTTTTAATATAAATTTTTGGTATGCTACATAAGCAATTAAAAATATAAGAATAAAAATAATAATATATTGTATTATATGAATAATTTTTTTAAATTTATTTTTCATTTTAACCTCACTAATATAATTTTTAAAATATAAGTAAACATTAATTGCACATGAAAACTACAAGCAAAAAGGACATATAATTTTTATATATTTAGTATGTCCTTTTTGTTTGTAGTTATTATCAAATTAAAAGAACTTGATGTGTGTTTTTATCAAGCTCTTTTAATTTTTAGTTATCTGCAGTTGTTGTTACTTGTGCATCTGCAGGATTAACTTGAGTACCTGTTATAGTCATATCGAATGTTACACCGTTTGCAGCAGCAGCTTCACCATCAGCTGTGTCGATTGGATCGTTTGTTGCTACAGGCTCTGTTTCATATGCCCATTTCCAGTAAATAGTTACATTATGTACTGTTCCTGTATCATCTTGAGAGATGTATCCAGAATATTTTGCTCCGTCAGCTGTATCTATTAGTTTAGTGCAATCTTTATCAGAGTAAAAATGTAAATTTGTTGGTTTTGAATCTGTCATACCTGTTAATTGAATAACATATTCTAAAGCAACTTCAGTACCTGCTGTATCTAATGCAACTGTGAAATGACCACTTGTTCCTGGTGCTATTCTGTCTGTTTTAACATTATTAACTTCATCAAAAACTACAGCTCCACCTGTTGTTGCTAAGTTTAAATCTGTTAAAGTAGTTTCAGTACCAAATTTCCATTTAGCAACTGTTGTTGCTGAATCTCCTGTTAATGTTGTTGTGTATTTAGACCATGCCCAAATACCAAATGCTAAAACTGCAATAAGTAATATTGCTAATATAGCGATCACACCAGTGTTATTTGATTTTCTTGTATCTTTTTCCATGTGTGTCTCCTCCTTTCTTTTTCATATGTACAAGTTCAGTATAGCAAAACGAATAATAAAAAGCAACATTTTTCGATAAATTTTTTTTGTAATTTGTTGAAAAAATGCAAAAACAATCCACAATTTAATAGCAAATTGTGGATTATCACTATCAAAAATCATAAGTTTTTGAATTATTTATTTTCATTTTTGTTTTTCATATTTTCTCTTTGTAAATTATCCTTAGCAACAGTCATTAATAATTTCAAACGGTTAGTTTGATTTGCTTCACTTGCACCTGGGTCATAATCTATTGGTGCTATATTTGCATTTGGAAATCTGCTACATATTGTTTTTATAACACCTTTTCCTACAACATGGTTTGGTAAGCAAGCAAATGGTTGTACACAAACTATATTTGGTATTCCATGTTCAATATATTCTATCATTTCAGCAGTTAAGAACCATCCTTCACCAGTTTGGTTTCCTATTGATAAAATGTCTTTTACTTTACCTTCTAAATCCCAAATGTTAGATGGTAATAAATATCCTTTTTTAGATTTTGATAAAGCTTCTACTGAACTTTTTTCTAATATATCTATTAATTTTATAGCATATTTAAATACTTGTGCTTTTAAAGCTCCTGTTTTTATTAATTGATTAAATGTAATTTTGTGTGTTGCCACAAATTTAATAAATCCCATAAAGTCTGGTAGTACAACTTCTGCACCTTCTTCTTCTAATTTATCTACAACGAAATTATTTCCAAATGGATGGTATTTTATTAATACTTCTCCTACTATTCCAACTTTAGGTTTTTCAACTGTTGTATCTAATTCTATTTTTTCGAATTCTTCTACCATTTGATGTATAGAATTTTTTAAATCTTTTAAAGATGATTTTGTTATTAAGTTTTTACATTTATTTAACCAAATTTCATATAATTTTTGCGTTTCACCTTTATTTACTTCATAAGCCCTGTTTTTTGTTAAAAGTTTTTGTAATAAATCTGCAAGTATTACTGATTTAAATAATCTTTCGATAAATCCGAAAGTAAGTTTAAATCCTGGATTTTTTTCCATTCCTACAACATTAAATGATATTACTGGAACGTGTGCAAACCCTGCATCTTTTAAAGCTTTTCTAATAAATCCTATATAGTTTGTTGCACGGCATCCACCACCTGTTTGTGACATTATAATTGCAGTTTTATTTAAATCGTATTTTCCAGATTGAAGCGCTTCTATCATTTGTCCTGTTGTTAATATTGATGGATAACAAGCATCATTATTTACATATTTTAAACCTGTTTCAACTGTATTATTTGTACATTCCCTTAATAGCTCTATATTATATCCAGATGCCCTTCCTGCTGCTTCTATTAATTCAAAGTGTATTGGTGCCATTTGAGGACATAAAATAGTGTAATCTTTATTCATTTCTTTCGTGTATAAAATTTTATTAACTGTATAGTTTTCGGTTGATTCATCATTTTTTTCTTGTATACGTTTGCTCATACTTGCTAGTAATGAACGGATACGAATTCTTACTGCTCCTAGGTTATTTATTTCGTCTATTTTTATTAATGTATACATTTTTCCAAAGTTACTAAGAATTTCTTCTACCTGATCTGTTGTTACAGCATCAACCCCACACCCAAATGAATTTAATTGAACTAATTCTAAATAATCTTTTTTTCCAACTAAATCAGCTGCTGCGTATAGTCTTGCGTGGAATGTCCATTGGTCTACAACTCTTAATGGTCTTTGGGCCTTAGTTAAATGACAAATACTGTCTTCTGTTAAAACACTAAGTCCTAAGCTTGTAATTAATGTATCAATACCATGGTTAACTTCTGGGTCTGCATGATATGGTCTACCTGCAATTACAATACCTTTTAAATTATTATCTTCTAAATATTTTAGTGTTTCTTCACCTTTTTTTCGGATATCATTTTTAAATCTTCTGTATTCAAGCTCAGCCATTTTTGCCGCAATTAGTAATTCTTTTTTTGTAAAATTATATTTTTTAAATTCTGGTAATTCTAATATAGTTTTTGCTAATTTGTCAGGTTCAAAAGGTAAGAATGGATTTAAAAATTCAATATCTTTATCTTTTAAATCTTCAACATTATTTTTTAAAACTTCTGGATAAGATATAACTATAGGGCAATTATAGTGATTGTCTGCATCTTTATATTCTTTTCTTGAATAAGGTATACAAGGATAGAATATTGTTTTTATGCCTTGTTCTATAAGTCCAACTATATGGCCATGAGATAATTTGGCTGGAAAGCATACTGATTCTGATGGCATTGATTCAATACCTTTTTCGTAAGTTTTTCTGTTACTTTTTTCTGATAAAACAACTCTAAATCCAAGGTTTGTTAAAAATGTGAACCAGAAAGGATAATCTTCGTACATATTTAAAACTCTAGGTATTCCGATTGTTCCACGTTTTGCGGTTTCTTCTTTTAATGGTATGTAATTAAATACTCTTTCATATTTGTATTTTATTAAGTTTGGAAGCTCTGTGCTTTTATTTATAATTCCTGCACCTTTTTCGCATCTGTTTCCAGAAATGTATCTACTTCCATCACTAAATTTATTAATTGTTAATAAACAGTGATTTTCGCAGTTTTGGCAACGTACATGACTAGTTTTTACTTCTAATTTATCAATATCATCTGATTTTAATATTGTAGAATGATATTCCATATCTAAATTAGATTCATATTGTTGTTTTGCAAGTAATGCGGCTCCATATGCTCCCATTAAGCCTGCAATATCTGGTCTGATAACATTTTTTCCAACTATTAATTCAAAAGCTCTAAGTACTGCATCATTGTAAAATGTTCCACCTTGAACTACTATATGGTTACCTAATGTATTAACATCTCTAATTTTCATAACTTTTTGAATTGCATTTTTTATTACTGAATATGATAATCCGGCAGATATATCTCCTACAGAATAACCTTCTTTTTGTGCTTGTTTTATTTTTGAATTCATGAATACTGTACATCTAGAACCTAAATCTACAGGCTTTCTTGCTTCTATTGCGGCAGATACAAATTCTTCAATCGATAAGTTTAAGCTTTTGACGAATGTTTCTATAAATGATCCACATCCAGATGAACATGCTTCATTAAGCATTATATTATCAATTGAGCCTTTTTTTATTTTTATGTATTTCATATCTTGTCCGCCAATGTCAACAATGCTTGTAACATTTGGCATAAATTCTTTTGCTGCTGTGTAGTGTGCAATTGTTTCTATTTCGTTTAAATCTATTTTTAATGCTGTTTTTATTAATTGTTCTCCATATCCTGTAACTCCACTAAAACGAATATCTGCTTTGGGTGGTAATACAGTGTATAGTTTTTTTAGCATTCCCATTACGCTTTTTAATGGGTTTCCTTCATTATTTCCATATAGAGAATATAGTAATTTTCCTTCATTATCTATTAATACTAATTTTGTTGTTGTTGATCCAGCATCTATACCAACAAAGCAGTCGCCTTCAAAATTTTCTAGTGTTCCTTTTTTTACACAGTCTTTATGGTGTCTTTGTTTGAATTCTTCATAATCTGCATCAATAGAAAATAATGGATCTAATGGTATTGTTGTGTTATCATGTGAATCCCTTAAAACAGTAATTTTACTTTTTAAAATTTCATTGGTAATAGGTTTATTTTCTACAGAGCTTAGTGCAGCTCCTTTGGCTACAAATAGATGTGCTTCTTCTGGAACTATAATTTCTTCATCTTTTAATGAAAGTGTTTCGATAAATCTTTGTCTTAATTCAGATAAATAATTTAATGGTCCTCCTAAAAATGCAACATTGCCTTTTATTGGTCTACCACATGCAAGCCCACTTATTGTTTGGTTTACTACAGCTTGGAATATTGATACTGCTATATCTTCTTTTGCTGCTCCTTCATTTAATAGTGGTTGAATATCTGTTTTCGCAAAAACACCACAACGTGAAGCTATTGGATATATAGTTTTGTGTTTTTTTGCTAGTTCATTTAATCCACTTGCATCTGTATCTAATAATGATGCCATTTGGTCAATAAATGCACCAGTTCCTCCTGCACAAGTTCCGTTCATACGTTGTTCAATGAAATTATCAAAATAAATTATTTTTGCATCTTCTCCACCAAGCTCTATTACTACATCTGTTTTAGGAATGTATTTTTCAACAGCATTTTTACAAGATACTACTTCTTGTAAAAATGGTAAATGTAAAAAGTTAGCTGCAGACATAGCTCCAGATCCTGTAAGTGAAATTGTAAAATTAGAGTTTGGATATTTTTGCTCTAAGTTTTCAAGAACATTACATACTGTGTTTTTTGTGTCTGAAAAATGTCTTTCATAATTTTTGTATATTATATTTAATTTTGAATCTAAAACTACTATTTTTACAGTAGTTGATCCTACGTCTAGTCCTACGTGTAATATTTTATTCATAAGAATCTCCTTTTGTTACTATAGATTTTGTCGCGATTCAGCATTTTGTAGTACTGATTGTAACTTTGTCAGTATTTTATATTGAAACTCGAATTTTGTCAAACGAAATATACTTATGAATATTAGGTTTTATGGTCATATTTGGTACTTGCTTGTAATAGGATTTAGAAGTAAAAGTTACTGGGAAGATGTTTATATAATTTTAGTTTTGCACTGTAATGTCATAAACAGATACAAATTTAAAAATGTCCGCTTTAGGAAAAGCTATTAGGAAAGGTGGAATATATAAATAGAGAATACTTAGTAACAAACAAAGGGAGGTAAAGTATGAATTTAAAAAACAAACGAATATTAATAATTTGTGGGGTAGTGGTAATTGTTATTGCAATAATTATATTAATTTGTTGTAATATCGGGGTTGAAAAAATAGAGAATAATGTCGTTGAAAATGAAATAATTCCAGAAGAAGAAATATCAGATGAGCAATTAAGGGAGACTACTATTAATTTATATTTCGTAAACGAAAATAATGAAATCGCTGAGGAAATTAGAAAAGTGGATTCTAAAATTTTATTAAATAATCCGTATAGTGAAGTAATGAATTTATTGTTAAGTGGTCCAAAATCTGATAATTTAAAAAGTGTGATACCAGAAAATGTAAGGGTAAATTCTATCCAAAAAAGTGGGGAATGTTTAATCATTGATTTTTCAAAAGAATTTATAGAAAATCAAGTTGATGATGTAGAAATACATGGTCTAGTAATTAGTCAAATTGTGGATACTATGACTCAATTTACAGAGATAAATGCTATAAAAATATTGATAGAAGGAGAGCAAAATCAATGTTTTAAAAATGGAAATATTAGTTTTGAACAATTATTTACAAAAGAGGATTAGTACAAAAAGTTAGTACATAAATCATAACTGATATTTGCACAATTAATATTAATGTTTTTTTCCATTATCAATAAGATATTTAGCTTTTTTAGCAAAACATATAGAGTTTTTTGCATAAGACAAACGTCTTAAAAAATTTTCTACTTCGTATAAAGATTGTAGAGGGCTACATTTTTTGTGTGAATTGTTAAAATTACATTTATTAAACATAAAAATCATCCTTTCCAAAGTTCCACTTTAAAAAATTGCATTTATAGTATATAATATTAAATATTTATAAATATTGTTAAAGAAAAGAGGCTTTCCGTGGAAAATATATTAAAAGAGAATGAAAGAATTGATGATTTAGAGCTAAATAATCTAAAAATAATACAAAGAACTGATGGTTTTTGTTTTGGAATTGATAGTGTACTATTATCAGATTTTGCAAAAGGGATAAAAAGAAATAACAAAGTATTAGATTTAGGTACAGGCACAGGTATTTTAGGATTATTATTATGTGCAAAAACAAATTTAAAACAAATAACTGGTATAGAAGTTCAAACAGAAATTGCTGAAATGGCAAAAAGAACAATAAAACTAAATAATTTAGAAGATAAATTCGATATAATAAATGCAAATATAAAAGAATTAGATAAAATTCTAAAACTTGATTATTATGACTCAATTGTAACAAATCCGCCTTACAAAAAAGCTAACTCAGGAAAAATAAATGAAAATGAAATAAAATTAATCTCAAGACATGAAATTAAGGCGGATTTATCAGATTTTATAAAAATGAGTTTTAAACTTTTAAAAGATAGAGGAAGTTTATACATGGTACACAGAACAGAAAGATTAGCTGATATTATTTCTGAAATGAGATTAAATAAAATAGAACCAAAAAGAATAAGGTTTGTATATTCAAATAGTACAAGCGATTCAAAATTGGTTTTAATAGAAGCCGTAAAAAATGGAAAATCATTTTTAAAAATAGAAAAACCATTATATGTATATAATGAAGATGGAACATATACAGACGAAATATTAGAAATTTATAATAAAAAATAAGGAGAAATAGCATGAGTGGAAAATTATATTTAGTAGCTACCCCAATAGGGAATTTAGAAGATATAACATTAAGAGCAATACGAATATTAAAAGAAGTAGATGTAATAGCAGCCGAAGATACAAGGCATAGTTTAAAACTATTAAATCACTTAGAAATTTCAAAGCCATTAATAAGTTATCATAGACATAATGAAGATATAAAAACCGATTTATTAATAAATAAATTATTAAATGGAGAAAATATAGCATTAATTACAGATGCAGGAACTCCAGCAGTTTCTGACCCAGGAGAATTTATCGTAAAAGAAGCAATAAAAAATAATATAGAAATCATACCAATTCCAGGAGCATGTGCATTAATTAATGCACTAATTACATCTGGATTAAATACCAAAGAATTTGCATTTTATGGATTTTTACCATTAAATAAAAAATTAAGAACAATTAAATTAGAAGAGCTAAAAAAAGAAACAAAAACAATGATTATTTACGAAGCTCCACATAAAATATCTAACACCTTGAATGATATATACAAAAACTTAGGTAATGTAAATATTGTTCTTGCTAGGGAATTAACAAAAATTCATGAAGAATTTATACGTGGAAAAATATCGGAGATTATTGAAATAGTAAAAGAATTAAAAGGGGAAATGATAATTTTAATTGAAGGAAATTGTGAGGTAGAAGAAACGAAAAATATAGAAATGACAATAGAAGAACAGTATGATTTTTATGAAAAACAAGGGCTTTCAAAAAATGAAATAATAAAAAAAATTGCTAAAGATAATGGGGTTAGTAAGAATGAGATTTATATGAAATTTGTAAAATAAGAACTAGGACGGAGTTGTTGTCTAAAAATGTTTAGACAACAACTCCGTCCCCTTTTTGCACTTTTTTCACGTCCCCAATGTGCGCTTTTTTTCACCAAAACTACAGACTCTAGCTTGTCGGTCCCCACCCTAGTTCATTTCAAATAATATATACACCAGCATTCTTCCTTGGTTCAGCATTTTTCTCTAACGTAGTGAATGATTCTCGCTTTTGTCTGTTCTAATAATAAAACAAAATGAATATAGTTGAAAAAAGGATTAAAGGTGGAAAATGTTAAATAAAATATGGCCGATTTTTATAATAGTATCAATTATATATGCAATATTTTCTGGTAATTTAGAAAACATAAATAATTCGATATTTGAATCAACAGAAAATACAATTTCAGTAACTATGACACTTCTAGGAACTATGTGCTTGTGGAGTGGATTAATGAAAATTGCTAGTAATTTAAGCTTAATAGAAAAGTTTAGCAACTTGTTGAATCCAATTATAAATTTTTTATTTCCAGATTTAAAAAAATCTAAAAAAATTAAAAAAGAAATATCAATGAATATGATTGCAAATATATTAGGGCTAGGGAATGCAGCTACACCATTAGGATTAAAAGCTATGGAAAGCATGCAAAAAGAAAATGATAAAAAAGATACATTAACCAACTCTATGATGATGTTTGTTCTTATTAATACTGCTTCAATTCAATTAATACCAACAACAGTATTAGCTATAAGGCAATCTTTAGGTTCAACAAACTCTACAGAAATATTAGTACCAGTATGGTGTGCAACAATTTGTGCAGCACTTGCTGGGATAATTATTGTTAAACTATTGATGAAAAGCAAATAGAAAATTGTTCTCAAGAAGAAGTGCAAACATTGCACACAAATTTTTGCAAAATTTGGTGCACGAACACTTACACGTGGCGCATAATACAATTTGAAAAAGTTAGAATGTTTCAAATGGGTCACTATTGTTCGTATAGAAAGGAAAATTATTATGAACATAATAAATTATATTTCAACACTAGCAATGCCATTAATTATAGCAATAATAATAATATGGGGAATTATCGAAAAAAAGCCTATTTTTGATTTGTTTTTAGATGGAGCAAAGGAAGGACTACAGGTAACTTTAAAAATATTTCCAACACTAATAGGAATATTCTTCGCCATAGGTTTATTAAGAAGTTCTGGAGTTATAGATTTTTGTACAAATTTAATAAGTCCAATTACCTCTTTATTGAATATTCCATCAGAAATAATGCCACTTGCACTATTAAGACCAATTTCTGGTAGTGCATCGATAGGTGTAGCAACAGATATAATGACAAAGTTTGGAGTAGACAGCTATATAGGACGTGTTGCATCAGTAATTATGGGATCTACAGAAACAACTTTTTATACAATTGCAGTATACACAAGTTGTGTAAGAATAAAGAAAAATAGGGGGGTTTTAGCAGCATCGCTTACTGCAGATTTAATGGGAATATTAAGTGCTGTAATAATTTGTAGAATTTTGTCGTAAAGAAATTCTTGACTAATGAAAGAAATGGTAGTAATATATGGTTATAAATTTTAAATCTAAAATTTTTATTCGAAAAATTTATTCTAAAAAAATTCCAATGTTTTTAATTTTGTAGAGGAAAAAAATCTTTTTTATTGAAAAGCCCCCTTTTCATTTTTTTGCAAACCCCTAAAACAAAATTGCAAATTTAGGCCATTTTTCCTCTACATAACAATATATACAATTTACCTATGATAAGTTTCGTTATTTAAAATTTTAAAAGATCTAAAAATTTGCTCTAATAAAAAAATTCTAATTAATTGGTGTGGAAAAGTCATTTTCGAAAAACAAACTAATTCATTAGAACAATCTAAAACTTTTTTAGAAAGACCTAAACTTCCACCAATAATAAATGTTATATTACTAGAGCTATTTAAAGAAATATCACTAATTTTTTTTGAAAAATCTTCTGAAGAATATTGTTTTCCTTTAAGGTCTAAAGTTATAACATAAGAATTTTTTTCAATATGAGATATTATATTATTAGATTCTTTTTCTTTTATTTGATTAATTAACGAATCATTAAGATTTGATGGTAATTTTTCATCAGGAAGCTCAGTAATATTCAAAATACAATATTTTGACAATCTTTTTGAATATTCCGATAATGCCTCTTGAAGATATTTTTCTTTTAATTTACCAACACAAATAATATTAATATGTAACATTGCAAGCTCCTTTTTATATGTAAGTGTTAAAAAATTATAAAAATAAATTTATTTTTATTAATTTTTTAATTTAGCAATTTTGATAAATTTTTATCTGGTTAAATATATTTTTTCATAATTAAAAATATATTTAAGAAACATTAATAATCTTCGAAGGTTCAACGCGTGTTGCAACACTTATATCTAAATTAGAAATATCACGTTTATCATCAATTAATTCATCAACTATAGTTTTGTAAGCTAATTCTGGAAAATTATTTTCTTTACTAAGATGACCAAGCATTACTGAATTTAGTTTTTTATTATTCAATAACTTGGAAATTAATTTTCCTGCTTCTAAATTTGAAAGATGGCCATGAGTTCCAGAAATTCTTTGTTTTAAATAGTAAGGATATTTAGAAAATTTTAAAATTTCTGGGTCATAATTGGATTCTAATAATACAAATGAACTATTCGATAAATTACTAATAATTTCAGGAGTAATATGTCCTAAATCTGTTGCAATACTAATTTGTTCATTATTGCTCAATACATTAAAACCGCAAGGGTCTGCTGCATCATGGGGAATAGAAAAAGGATTAATTTCTAAATCTCCAATATAAAATTTATTAGATGATGAAAATGTTCTTTGAAATTTATTATCTATTTTTGATGCTTGACCTGGCATTGCAGCCCAAGTTTTTTGAGTTGCATATACTGGAATATTATATTTTTGTGAAAGTGTTCCAATACTTTTTACATGGTCAACATGCTCATGAGTAACCACTATTGCATCTAATGATTCAACAGAAACATTAATAGAAGAAAGTGCATTTGTTATTTTTTTCGCACTTTCTCCTGCATCGATTAAAATATTTGTATTTTCGTTTTGAACGAATAAGCTATTACCACTACTACCACTAAATAAACTACAAAAATTAAACATACAAAATACCTATTCTCTAATTCTAACTATATTAGCACCTAAATTTCTAAATTTCATTTCTATATTTTCATAACCTCTATCAATATGCTCCAAATTGTAAAGCTCTGTTGTACCATTTGCAATTATACCTGCAATTATTAAGGCAGCACCTGCTCTTAAATCAGTTGCACAAACTGGTGCACCAGATAAAGACTCTACACCTTCAAAAAATGCTGTTTTTCCTTGTGCTGTAATATTAGCTCCCATTTTATTTAATTCATAAGTGTATTGAAATCTAGATTCCCAAATATTTTCAGATATAATACTTGTACCTTCTGCAATAGATAATACAACTCCCATTTGTGCTTGTAAATCTGTTGGAAACCCAGGGTATGGGGCAGTTTTTATATTAGTTTTTTGAGGTCTTTTATCGCACCAAACACGAATTTCATCTCCTGATTCTTCTACATTTCCGCCCATTTCTAATATTTTAGCTGTTAAACAATCTAAATGCTCACTTATACAATTTTTTATAGTAATATCACCTTTTGATGCAATTGCAGCTAACATGAAAGTTCCAGCTTCTATTTGATCAGGAACTACAGAGTAAGTCGCTCCACCTTTTAATGATTTTACACCATTAACTTTTATTATGTCAGTTCCTGCACCTCTTATATCAGCACCCATGGTATTTAAAAAGTTAGCAACATCAACAATATGAGGCTCTTTAGCCGCATTGTCAATTGTAGTTGTTCCTTCAGCAAGAACTGCAGAAAGCATTACATTAATAGTTGCCCCAACAGAAACAGTATCCATATATATTGATGAACCAGTAAGTTTATTGGCAGAGGCCACAATTTTTCCATTAGCTACATCAACAGTTGCTCCAAGAGCTTCAAAACCTTTTATATGTTGGTCAATAGGTCTTGCACCAAGTTTACAACCTCCAGGTAATCCTGTTTCTGCATTATGGCATCTACCTAATAATGAGCCAATAAAGTAATAAGAGGCTCTAAATTTACTAGTCATATCTAATGGAGCTTTATAACTAAGGATATTTGTTGTATCAATGCGTGCTGAGTTTGAAGTAATCCAATCGATTTTGGCTCCTAATTCTTCTAAAATTTTACATTGTATTTGTACATCACTTATATTTGGTAAATTTTCAATTGTACAAACACCATCTATTAATAGTGTGGCAGGAAGAATTGCAATAGCAGCATTTTTTGCACCACTTATTACAACTTCACCACTTAACCTAGTTCCACCTTTTATAATTAATTTTTCCACATGAATAACCTCCATATATATAATCTCTCTATATATACCATAAAATGCTTTTTTTTACAACAAAAAATCTATATATTTTCAAATAATTCTATTAATTTAAATTTTATTTTTAAGTCAACAGATTTTTTCTCATTAGATATAATTGAATACTCCTCTGAGTTCAAATTTTCTTGTAAAATTTTTTTAGAATCATCAGAAAAATCTGAATCAGAACTTTCTAATATACAAAGTGATGGAAACATAACGCACCACCAATTTTGACCTTTTGACTCACCTAATTCAATTTTTAAAGCATCATAATATCCTTCGGGCAAAGTTATTGTATCATATTCTCTAGTTGGAAAATAAAAATTTCCAACTGAAACTGTAATTGGATAATAATATCCATTAGAAGATGCAACATCAAGTGCAATATTGTAAATTTCATTTATATGGTTATTTAAAATAGTAAGCGCATCATCTTTACTAGATACTCCATCAAAGTAAGGTGACATATATTCAATAATTGCATCTCTAATTTTATATTTTACCATTTGATCCTCTGTAGAATCACTATTTGCAATAATATGAAGTCGTAAAAAACTATTTGATATATTTTTAAACATAGTATTGGAATAAGATTTAGCAGAGATAAATATAAATATAATTATAATAAAAAAAATAAAAAGTAATTTAGATAAAAATGTTTTAAATTTGTTCATAAGACCTCCAATTGATTTTAATTGATTTTATATAATAGGATAGTTTAACTAATAATGATTTCCTAGTATATAAAAAATATTGCACACAAATTTTTGCAAAATTTGGCGCCCGAACAATTACACGTGGCGCATAATATAATTTGAAAAGAGTTAGAATGTTTTAAATGCGCCACTATTGTTCTTCCTTGATAATATTTTTAGTATTGACCAAAAATTGGAAATATATACTCAAGTTAAATTATATAGATACTTTAAGATAAGCATGTATAGAGAGATAACTATACACAATTTATAAATAAAATTTTAATAAGTGATTGAAAGTTAAATTAAAAATAGTAAATCATAAATATCTAGATTACTTCATATTAATATAAATATGAAGATTCCATTTTATTACAGAAAATTACAAAAATATTAACGAAAATGTCGAAAAAAAGAGTGCGATTTAAATTGACACTGCTACAGACCGATGTTAAAATTCGAATATGAAAATAAGGAGGCTTCAGCATGAAGTTAGAAAAGTACATACAAAAATTATGTTGTTTTTATGCAAGTGACTGGCATTTAACTGTAATGTTATTACCATATATAAACAACAAAATAGAAGAAAACAGTAGTATATATATGAAATGCGAAAATAGTATTGAAGAAAAAATGAATGTATTATTAAATAAATTAGATATAAAAAACAAAAGAAATATTATGAATATTAATTGGAACAACAAAGTTCAAGAAGAAAGCAATGATGATAATGAAAAAATTTTCATTGTATCAGGAAACGATAATTATATAGAAAATACAAACGAAATAATTGAACAATATTATAAAGACAAAGAAGTACCAGTAAAAATAATAAACTGCTACGAAATTTCAGAGCAAAATAATTTAAACGATATTATACACCAAAAAGGTTATACACAAATATTAAATACAAAAGGTGAAAATAAAATAGACAGTAAATTTTATTTATAAAAATAAGTAAGTTTCATTGACTAATTTCTTAAAATGTTATAATATAGGAGAATCATAATAATATAAATAAGGAGGAGACAATGGGTATATCATATGAAGAAATGAAAACAAAAGTCGAAAAGTACAATCAAACTCAAATAATGTCAAATTATGAAAGATTAAATGATCAAGCAAAATCAGAATTAGCAGAGCAAATTGAAAGAATAGATTTTGATCAAGTAAACAAATTATATGAATCAACAAAAGAAGAAATATCATTCGAAAACGATGTAATTGAACCAATAGCATATGTTGAAAAAGACAAATTAAGTGAAGAAGATTTACAAAAATATTTAAACCTAGGAGAAACTGCAATCAAAGAAGGTAAATATTCAGTTGTAACAATGGCTGGAGGTCAAGGAACAAGACTAGGTCATAGTGGTCCAAAAGGAACTTTCGATATTGGATTAGATTCTCATAAATCAATATTTGAAATATTATCAGATAATATAAAAGAAGAATCAGAAAAATATAATGTAATGATACCTTGGTACATAATGACAAGTAAAGAAAATAATGATCAAACCAAAGAATTTTTTGAACAAAATAATTACTTTGGATATGACAAAAACTATGTTAAATTTTTCCAACAAGGTAAATTACCAATGTGTGATGAAAATGGAAAAATACTAGTAAACGAAAAAGGTATTATCAAAGAAGCATCTGATGGACACGGTGGAATTTTCCAATCAATGAAAAGAAACAATGTAACAGAAGATATGAAAAATAAAGGAATCGAATGGGCTTTTATAGGTCCAGTTGATAACGTGCTTGTAAAAATGGTAGATCCAGTTTTATTAGGTGTAATGATAGATAAAAAAGTATTAGGCGGAGGAAAAAGCGTTGTAAAAGCAAATCCATCTGAAAAAGTAGGAGTTTTCTGCAAAAGAAATGGAAAACCAGGAGTAGTTGAATATACAGAAATTTCAAAAGAAATGGCTGAGCAAGTTGACGAAAATGGAGAGCTAGTATTTGGAGAATCTCATATAAATTGCAATTTATTTAATGTAAATGCAATAGAAGAAGTTGCAAATAAAAATTTACCTTATCATATAGCACATAAAAAAGCTAGTTATCTTGATGAAAATGGAAATATTGTAGTTCCAGAAAAACCAAATGCATATAAGTTTGAATCTTTTATTTTTGATGCATTTGACATGTTAGATGATATGGCAATTTTAAGAGTAAAAAGAGAAGAAGAATTTGCCCCAGTAAAAAATGCGGAAGGAACAGACAGTCCAGAAACAGCAAGAGAGTTATACAAAAAATATTATAATATATAACAATAATGATGAGGTAAACCTAATACTATGTATCAGGTTGCCTCATATTGTTTTTTAGGAGGTACAAATGGAATATTTAAAAAAATACAATGAATGGTGTAATAGTGAAATTTTTGATGAAGAAACAAAAAAAGAGTTAAAAAATATAACAGACGAAAATGAAATTAAAGAAAGATTTTATAAAAATTTAGAATTTGGAACAGCAGGATTAAGAGGAATAATTGGTGCTGGTACAAATAGAATGAATAAATATACTGTAACTCAAGCAACACAAGGTTTAGCAAATTATATAAACAAAAGTGGAAAACAAGACAAAGGAGTTGCAATTGCATATGATTCAAGAAATATGTCTGAAGAATTCAGCAAATGGACAGCATTATGTTTAAATGCGAATGGGATAAAAACATATAGATTCGAATCATTAAGACCAACTCCAGAGTTATCTTTTGCAGTAAGACATTTAAATTGTGTAGCAGGTATAGTTATTACAGCTAGCCATAATCCACCAGAATACAATGGATATAAAGTTTACTGGGAAGATGGAGCTCAAATCGTTTATCCAGTAGATAAAGAAATAATGTCAGAAGTAAAAGCTGTAACAGATTTTTCAAAAATAAAAGATATAAACATAGAGGAAGCAAAACAAAAAGGTTTATATAACGAAATAGGAGAAGAAATTGATAAGGCATACATAGAAGAACTTAAAAAATTAGTATTAAATAAAGATGTAATTTCAAAAGTACAAAAAGATTTAAAAATAGTATATACACCATTACATGGAACAGGAAATATACCAGTACAAACAATATTAAAAGAATTAGGATTTGAAAATGTATACGTTGTGCCAGAGCAAGAAAAACCTGATGGAAACTTTCCAACAGTAAAATATCCAAATCCAGAAGATATAAAAGCATTTGAATTAGCGTTAAATTTAGCTAAAAATGTTGATGCAGATATTGTTCTTGCTACAGATCCAGATGCAGATAGATTAGGAATATATGCAAAAGATGCAAAAACTGGAGAATATATGCCTTTTACAGGAAACATGTCTGCTTTATTAATTGCTGAATATGAATTATCACAAAAACAAGAAAAAGGAATGCTTCCAAAAAATGGAGCATTAATAACAACTATAGTTTCATCAAATTTGTCAGAAGCAATAGCAAATGAATATAAAATTAAGTTAATAGAAGTTCTAACAGGTTTCAAATATATAGGAGAGCAAATAAAACACTTTGAACAAACAAATGAAAATGAATATTTATTTGGATTTGAAGAAAGTTATGGATGCTTAATAGGTACTCATGCAAGAGATAAAGACGGTATAGTAGCAGTTATGGCACTTTGTGAAGCAGCTGCATACTACAAAAACAAAAATTTAACATTATGGGATCAAATGATTAATATTTACGAAAAATATGGATATTATAAAGAAGATCAAATTTCAATAACAATGAAAGGTATTGATGGTGCAGAAAAAATAAAAGCTATATTAAATAATTTAAGAAATAATGCACCAAAAAATATAGGCAAATATAAAGTTATTGAAGCAAGAGATTATGATTCTGGTGTTATAGAAAATTATGAAACAGGCGAAAAATATGATACAAAATTACCTAAATCAAATGTTTTATATTATAAATTAGAAGATGCTGCATGGTGTTGTGCTAGACCTTCTGGAACAGAGCCAAAAATTAAATTCTATATCGGAATAAAAGGAAATAGTCTAGAAGATGCAGAACAAAAATTGAAAGAGTTATCTGATGCTGTAAAGGTATTTGGTGAATAAAAAATATTAAAAAAGCCTTAAAAGATGTTCTAACAGATAAAATATTTTCTTACAAAACTGGAACAAATTAAGCAAATCAGGAATAATATATTCCTTGAATTTTCAAAAACGTTTTGATATAATCCATTTAATTTAAAGTGAAAGGAAATGACTAAAATGGACATTTTACAAATTATATCTGAAGAATTAAATGTTAAATATACTCAAATTGAAAATGCAGTAAAATTAATTGATGAAGGAAATACAATACCTTTTATAGCAAGATATAGAAAAGAAGTTACAGGAGGATTAAGTGACGAAGCATTAAGAAATTTATCTGAAAGACTTAATTATCTAAGAAATTTAACAGAAAGAAAAGAAGAAGTTAGAAAATCAATAGAAGAGCAAGGCAAATTAACAGATGAAATAATTAAAAGTTTACAAAATGCTAAAATATTAGCTGAAGTTGAAGATATATATAGACCATATAAACAAAAGAAAAGAACTAGGGCAACAGTAGCTAAAGAAAAAGGCTTAGAACCACTTTCAGAAGCATTATTAAATCAAGATAATTCAGTATCTATAGAAGAAGTTGCAAAACAATTTATAAACCCAGAAAAAGGTGTTGAAACAATTGAAGATGCAATTATGGGGGCAAAAGATATAATTGCTGAAAATATATCAGATAACCCAAATTATAGAAAAGAAATAAAAAGATATTGTTACAGAGATGGTGTGATTCTTACAGAATCAAATACAAAAGATGAAAGTGAAGCAAATCAAACATATCAAATGTATTTTGATTTTAACGAAAAAGTAAATAGAATACCAAGTCACAGAATTTTAGCAATAAATAGAGCAGAAAAAGAAGAGGCAATTAAATTAAAAATACAAAAACCAGAAGAAAATATTATTGACTTCATGGAAAGAGATATTATAAAAGATAAAAATAGCAAATATGCAGAAATACTAGAGGAAACGGTAGAAGATAGTTTTAAAAGATTAATAGAGCCATCTGTAGAAAGAGAAATAAGATCAGATCTTACTGAAAAAGCAGAAGAAAAAGCTATTAAAGTTTTTGGTCAAAATGCAAAACAATTATTATTAGGGGCACCACTAAAAGGATTAACAGTTATGGGATTTGACCCAGCATACAGAACAGGTTGTAAAATAGCTGTTATTGATGAAACTGGAAAATTATTAGCAACAACAACAGTTTATCCAACAGAGCCACAAAATAAAATAGAAGAATCTAAAAAAGAATTAAAACAATTAATAAATAAATATAATATAAATATGATTGCAATAGGAAATGGAACAGCCTCAAGAGAATCTGAAAAATTTGTAGCAGATATGATTTCTGAAATTGATAAAGAAGTATATTACACAATAGTAAGTGAAGCTGGAGCTTCAGTATATTCAGCATCAAAACTTGCAACTGAAGAATATCCAGATATAAATGTATCTTTAAGAGGTGCAATTTCAATAGCAAGAAGATTACAAGATCCACTAGCTGAACTTGTAAAAATTGATCCTAAAGCAATAGGTGTTGGACAATATCAACATGATGTAAATCAAAAAAAATTAGCAGAAAGCCTTTCAGCTGTAGTAGAAGATGCTGTTAATGAGGTAGGTGTCGATGTAAATACAGCTACTCCATCACTATTATCATACGTGTCTGGAATAAACAAAACAGTAGCAAATAATATTGTAAAATATAGAGATGAAAATGGTAAAATTTTAGAAAGAAAAGAACTTTTAAAAGTACCAAAATTAGGAAAAGTTGCATATCAACAATGTGCAGGATTTATAAGAATTTTAGATGGAAAAAATCCATTAGAAATAACAGCAGTTCATCCAGAAAGTTATGAAAAAGCTGAACTTTTATTAGAAAGTATTGGACACAAAAAAGAAGATTTAAAAGATACAGAAAAATTAAAAAATATTAAATTAAAATTAAATTGTCTTAATATAAAAGAAACTGCAGAAAAATTAGATATCGGAGAAATGACATTAAAAGATATAATAGACGAATTATCAAAACCAGGAAGAGATCCAAGAGACGAAATGCCAAAACCAATACTTCGTTCAGATGTTTTAAAATTTGAAGATTTGAAAGAAGGAATGATTTTAAACGGAACAGTAAGAAATGTTATAGATTTTGGAGCATTTGTAGACATAGGAGTTAAACACGATGGACTAGTTCACATATCAGAACTAAGCAAAAACTTTGTAAAAAATCCAGCAGATATTGTTTCAATAGGAGATATTGTTAAGGTTAAGGTTATTAAGATTGATAATGATAGACAAAAGGTAAGTTTGAGTATGAAAATTTAGATGAATTTAGGGATGCGTTAAAAATACATCATAATGGTGTAAAATTATACAATATAAAACTATATTTTGAAAAAAGTAAATTTTATATAAAAAAAGGAAAATGTGCACATTTATAAATAAAGTGCACATTTTTTACTTAAAGATATTGTTTTATATCTTTGGCAAACTTATAATTTTTTGATTCTAAAAGGACAGAGCTTTTTTACAATTTTATTAATATGATGCATTTTTAACGCGTCCCCAAATTCATTCAATAATAAAAAGACCTAATTTAATTAGATCTTTTAGATATTTTAGTCATTTTCACTTCTCAATTTTTCAGCACTATCTGCAGCTGCTAAATTATTGATTAACTCATCTAAATTTCCATTTAGAAAATCATCCATTTGATAAATACTCATACCAATTCTATGGTCTGTTATACGTCCTTGTGGATAGTTGTATGTTCTTATTTTTTCACTTCTGTCACCACTACCTACTTGAGTTCTTCTGCTGTCTTCACGTTCTTTATCTCTTTTTTCTCTTTCAATTTCGTATAATCTAGATTTTAATAATTTCATTGCGTAATCTTTGTTTTGGAATTGAGATCTTTCTGTTTGACATTCTGCGATTATTCCTGTTGGAATGTGTGTTAATCTTACGGCTGAAGAAGTTTTATTTACGTGTTGCCCTCCAGCACCTGAAGCCCTAAACACATCCATTTTTATGTCTGCTGGATTTATATCTATTTCAACATCTTCTACAACTGGAAGCACTGCGACTGTTGCTGCAGATGTGTGAATTCTTCCACTGCTTTCTGTGTCTGGAACTCTTTGTACACGGTGTGTTCCACTTTCGAATTTTAATCTACTATAAGCACCTTTTCCTGTAATCATAAAAGATATTTCTTTGTATCCACCAAGACCAGTTTCATTTTCATTTAAAACTTCCAATTTCCAGTGTTTTCTTTCTGCATACATTGTATACATTCTGAATAATGTTCCTGCAAATAAAGCAGCTTCATCTCCACCTGTTCCTGCTCTTATTTCGCATATGATATTTTTTTCGTCATCAGGATCTTTTGGAATTAATAGAAATTTTAATTCTTCTTCCAATTTTGGTAGTTTTTCTTTTGAATCTAACATTTCCATTTCGGCTAAATCTTTTAGCTCTGGGTCATTAAGCATTTCTTTGGCATCTTCTAGTTCTTGTTTTACTTTTTTGTATTCTCTGTACTTAAGGACGATTGGTTCTAAGTCTGCATGCTCTTTCATATAATTTTTCCATTCTGTTTGAGCTGCAATTATTTCTGGATCACTTATTTTTTGTGTTAAATCTTCATATTTTTTTTCAACATCATCTAGTTTTTGAAACATAAACAATTACTCTCCTCTTTTTTTATTTCAATAGTTATTATTATATACCAAAAATAGGAATTTGCCAATAGTTTTAGAGTATTTATATTTTGTCTACCAATTTTAATTTTAATAGTAGTAACATTTTAGCTGATGCTTGGATATAAAGTTAGATTTGCCATAAAAATAAAACTCGAATGTAAATTCGAGTTAAATATTATGCATTTAATTGTTTTACTAATTCGTCAACATCAATTCCATGAACAGCACAAGCTTCTTCTAATGTTTCTGATTGTGCAGCTGGGCAACCTAAACAATGCATACCAGCAGATAATAATATTTCTGCTTTTTCTGGATATTCTTTTATTAAATCACCTATTTTTGTATTTTTATTAATCATAATAATTACCATCCTTTCATTGATACTAAATTGTGAGAAAACTAAATTTTATCAATAAAGTTTAGAAATATAATAATAAATTTAAGAATTCACACATAATTTAGGTAAAATTTAAATAATAACAGTTACAGATTATTACTTCTTAATTGAACTAGCCTATAACTGATAACATTAATATTTTAGCATAAAATTAAATAAAAGTATAGACAAAAAGCAAAAAATGTTATATTATAACTTAAATTGTTACAAACATATTATTAATTTATTTAAAATTTTAATTCAAAAATATTTTATTAATTATTAAACCATCTAAAATTAATGTAATTAAAGTTTTTATTCATAATATTTATTAATTATAAAATTATATTTTAATAAAATAAAAAAATTATAATTAATATATTTCAAGTTTTAATCCTAAATATTCATTAATTTATTTTTAATTAAAAAATTTATTCTAAAAAATCCACAAAGTAGCAAAATATAATAAAAAAGGAGTGATTTAATATTGATTTATTAGATTTATTTTTCGTGGTTTTATTATTTAATTTATTTATTATATTTTTATTTTTTTATAATAAATTTGAAAATAAATTTCTAAAAAATAAACAGGGCGAAAAATTAAAATTAAAAAATAAAACATTTAGAAAGGAAGACTGTTAAAATTAAAAAAATAATTATCATAGTTTTAGGTACTATAGTATTAAATTATTTAGGAATACAAGCATTTTCCGGTATTATTAATTCAAATCAAATAATTATTAAATATGCAATTCATCCATTTAATATAGCAGAAAAATATCCTGAGGTATGGAATAATATAAAATTATTATTTATATATTCATATATAATATCATCATTAATAATATCTAAGTATTTATTTAATTTATTAGAAAATAAAATAAAAATAGACAATAAAAAAATTAAAAATAAAAAAGCAGCAAATAAAAAATCAGAAAATTATGAAGATAATTTAAAAATATATATAGGAAAAAATTGTTCAAACGAAAATGAAATATTTATTCCAGAAAAAGGACTATATCAAAATATGTTAATTACAGGAACTATAGGAACCGGAAAAACAAGTAGTGCTATGTATCCAATTACTGAACAACTAATACAATATAAAAGTTTAAATCATGAAAATAAAATAGGAATGCTAGTATTAGATGTTAAAGGAAATTATTATAAACAAGTAACAAAATTTGCAGAAAAATATAACAGAGCTGATGATATAATTGTAATTGAACTAGGAGGAAAATATAAATATAATCCCCTTGACAAACCAAATTTAAAAGCCTCAGTACTAGCAAACAGATTAAAAATAATATTAGAATTATTTTCAGGAAATACAACAGAAGAATATTGGATGGATAAAGCAGAGCAAATATTATCTGAATGTATAAAATTTTGTAGATTATATAATGACGGATATGTTAATTTTGAAGAAATCCATAATTTAATTACAAACAAAGAGTATTACAATGAAAAAGTAGAAATAGTAAGAGATTTATTTAGGCAAAATAAATTCTCAAAAGAAGAATGCTATAATTTATTAACTTCAATGACTTTTTTCGAAAAAGAATTTTACAAATTAGATTCTAGAACAATATCAATTTTAAAATCACAAATAACAAGAATAACGAATTGTTTTATTTCAGATTATCAAGTATTAAAAACATTTAATCCCCAAAAAAATGAAGAGTGTATGTACGGATTAGAACAAATTTTAAATGAAGGAAAAATAGTAATATTAAATATGAATATAGCTCAATATAAAAATTTATCAAAAATAATTGCAGCATATTTAAAATTAGATTTTCAATCAGAAGTTTTATCAAGATTAGCAGACAATAATAAAAACAAAACAAGACCCGTAGCCTTTATTTCCGATGAATATCACGAATATGTAACAGAAACAGATGCAGATTTTTTCGCACAAAGTAGAGAAGCAAAATGCATAAATATAGTAGCTACACAAAGTTATACATCATTATTAAAAACTTTAAATAATGAATCTGTATTAAAAGTAATAATTCAAAATTTAATCAACAAAATTTGGTTTAGAACAGACGATACATATACGATAGAAGAAGTGCAAAAACAAATTGGAAAAGAAGAAAAAGAAAAAATTTCAAAAAGTATATCTGAAAATGCAAAAGAAACTAAATATTCATATATAACAAAGTCTTTTAAATCTACGGATTCCAATATTTCAGAAAGTATAAGCTCTACATATGAAAAAGATTTTAAATATGATATACAATTTTTTACACAAGAGCTAAAAACATTTGTTGCATTAGTATTTTTATCTGATGGAAATAAAATAATAAAGCCGCAAAAATTAGAATTACGACCATATTTTAAAAAGGTTTATAGGTAAAACCGTATAAAAACCTAAATATATTATAAAGGTAGTGATTTTTATAGTTAAGAAAATATTATATATATTAATTTTTACATTAATTATTATGCTAGTATGCGCTACAAATTCATATGCAGCAGCATATCCAGCATTAATTACAAAACTTCAAGATGCTTTTGACTCTATTCAAAAATGGTTATTGGCACTTGCAACTCCTGCAGCAGGAGTGTCTATTGCAACAGGAGCTTTTATGAAAAAATTCAGCTTTGGGGATGATGAAAAAATAAGAACTGGAAAAAAATTAATTAGAACAGCATTATTCTCATATATATTTATTATTTTATTAAATTTGATATTAACAACAATATCTAATTTATTGTCTTAGATAGGATGTGATATTCTGGAAAACACAAATATTGTTAATACAATAACACAGACAATAAATACATTATTTAATAATTTATTTTCTTCCATTGATAATAATGCATATGCAACTTTAGATGATTTAACTTTTATAAGTAAAGATATATTAAATGATAATTTTTCTAATAATTTATTAGGAACAAGTACATCAACTGGAATTATTATAATTGCAAATGCACTATTAATAGGATTATCAATATATTATGCTATCAGATATTTATTTTCAAATTATATTTCATCTCAAGTAGAAAAACCATATCAATTTATTTTCAAATTAATAATTATATCTGCATTTGTTAATTCTTCATATTTTGTATGTGAACAGGTTTTGAATATAAATTTTTTAGTATCTGCCTCAATAAGAGAAGTAGGTGAAAAAATGTTGAACTGCAATATAAGTTTTGAAGAGCTAATTGTAAAAATTAATTCTATAGTATCATTTGAAACTACATTAAATGTATTTTCGTTTGATGGAATGATAAAAAGTTTCACATCATTTGGATTATTTAATTTATTATTTTCATATTCTTTACGATATATAATGATAAAAGTTTTTATAATATTAACTCCATTTATGATAATAACATTATTAAATACATCAACATCATGGATTTTTAAATCATGGTTTAAATCAGTTATATCGTTATTAATTGTTCAATCAATAATATCTGTAATACTTGTTATAATATTTTCAACAGATTTTTCTGCCAATAATACTTTTTCAAAATTAATATATATAGGTTCAATATATGCATTAATAAAAGCTAATATGTACACAAGGCAGATAATAGGAGGAATATCAACGGATATTTCAGCAGGAATATCTAGCTTAAATAAATTATCAAAATAATTAAAGAAGGTGATAAAAATGAAATTTATATTCCCTCAAAATTATAAATTTAATAATAAAATTTTAGGAATAATTGATTACAGTACAGCAATAGTAAATATTATTTGGTATATTTTAGTTTTTATTGTTATTAATTTTATATTTAATAGTATTAAAATAAAAATTTTTATATTTATATTATTATGTTTTCCATTTTTTTTAATAAGTGTAATTGGTTTTAACCATGAAAATATCATATCGGTAATAATATATGTAATAAAATTTTTGAAAAACAGAAAGATATATCTTTATATGTAGTAGGCAATTACAATAAAAGATAAATAATAATAAAATAAATAATGTAAAATAGATAATCAAAATAAATAATAAAAAACAAATAATAAAAATAAACAATAAAAATAAATAATACAAAAAATAACGAATAAAATTATATAAAAATCCCCCTTCTTTGTTAAAATTTATACCTAACAAGAAGGGGGGATTTTTATAAAAAAACTGACCTATTTGGGTAATTCGTATCTACTATTTTCTTTCTTTTGCCTAAATAATGTTATTTTATTTCCTATAGTTTGAACTAATATTGAATTAGTTTTTTCAGAAATTTCAATTGCCAAATTTTTTGTAGTATCAGGAGCAGTTTCTAGAACAGTTATTTTTATTAATTCTCTAGCTTCTAATGCATCTGATAATTGATTTATTAAATTTTCTGATATTCCCATTTTTCCTATTTGAAATATAGGGTCTAATTTATTAGCCAAACCTCTTAAATAAGCTCTTTGTTTACTTGTCATAATTAAGTTCCTTTCTACATTATAATGTTCTAATTTTACAACAAATATACAAAAAAAGCAACTCTGTAAATTGTTACTGTAAATTTTATGTGAAGAATTAGTGAAAGCGTGGATTTTAGATAATTAAAATGATATATTAATATAAAATATAATTAGGGAGGGGTTACTTTGATTGAGCTGAAAAATGTTACTAAAAAGTATGGAAACTTTATAGCAATAAATAATATGAACTTTAAAATTGAAAAGGGCGAAATAGTAGGCTTTTTAGGACAAAATGGAGCTGGAAAAACAACTACTATGAAATTAATTACAGGTATAATAGATCCTACGGATGGAGAGATTTTTATTAATAATGAAAAACTTTCAACTAAATGCAAAAAAAACATAGGATATATGCCAGAAAATATTCCTCTATATCAAGATTTAACAGTAAAAGAATTTATAAATTTCATTGCAGAGCTAAAATGTGTAAAAAAAGATGAAAGAAAAAATGAAGTAGAAAAATTAATAAAAGATTTGAGATTAGAATCTGTTAAAGATAAATTAATAAAAAATATTTCTAGAGGATACAAACAAAGAGTTAGTTTAGCAGGAGCATTAGTTGGAAATCCAGAAATTTTAATTTTAGATGAACCAACAGTTGGATTAGATCCAAAACAAGTTATAGAAATACGAAATTTAATAAAATCATTAAGAAAAAGCCATACAGTATTACTTAGTTCACATATCTTATCTGAAGTAACACAAATGTGCCAAAAAGTAATCATAATAGATAAAGGAGAAATAATAGCTATAGATACGCCTCAAAATTTAGAAGCAAAGATAAATAAAAATTGTATAATTGTTAATATTGAAGACCCTAGTAATAATATTAAAAATGTCATTAAGGATGTACCTGAAATTAGTCAAATTAACTTTAAAAAGGATATTGATAAAAATACAAAGCAATATGAAATATTTGTAAAAGATGAACATGATATAAGAAAAAAATTATTTAAAATTTTACCCAAACATAATATAACAATAGTTGAATTAAAAACATCTGAAACAAGTTTAGAGGAAGCTTTTATAAATCTAATTAATTCAGAAAGGGGAAATGAAGATGTGGGCAATAATAAAAAAGGAATTTAAAAGCACTTTTTTTTCACCAGTAGGATATATAGTTATTGCGATGTTTTTAATAATATTTAGTGCTTTATTTTATGTATTTTCTATAAACAATAGAAGTGTAGATTTAAGCTCTATATATTATGGAACCTCTATATATGGTCTACCAATCATTACTGCGGTATTAACAATGAAATCATTTGCAGAAGAAAGAAGCAAAGATACAGAACAGTTATTATTTATGTCCCCAAGAAGTACCGTATCTATTGTTATGGGTAAATTTTTTGCAATACTAGCAGTTATAGGCGTTGCATTAGTGTTATCTTTTATATATTACGTACTGTTATTACAATGTGGTATACCGAGTATAAAATTAGTACTAATAACAATACTTGGTTTCATATTGCTAAGTATGGCATATATTTCTTTTGGATTGCTTGCATCAAGTATTACTGAAAGTCAAGTTATAGCAGCAATAATTACATTAGTATTTTTAATGTTACCATTATTTGCTTCATTTGGAGATGGTATATTTTCATATTTATCACTAATAGATCTATTCATAAAATTTTCATCAGGAGTTATTTCAGCCAAAGAAGTTATAGGTTTATTATCTTTTACTGTAATGTGTATAACACTTGTAGTAATTATAATTAAGAGAAGAAAAAAGGAGGGATAGATTTGAAAGATATACTTGAAAATATGAACAAAAAAACTATAAAGCAAATGCTTATAACAATAATGCTATTTGTAGTTACAATTGTAGCATATTTTGCAATTAATATATTAGTAGAAAAATTAAATATTCGAGATATAGATATGACAGAATCTAAAGTATATTCTTTAACAAATGAGTCAAAAGAAAAAATAAAAAATATAAATGAAAAAATTGAAATTCAAATAATTAACTTTGACCAATATTTATATGCATCAAATATTTTAAACTCAGTAAATGTAATAAAGGAATATTCAAAAATTAATAATAACATAACTATAGAGCAAATAACTGATTCAGAAGATACATCTGCATCGATTGTATTAAAATGTAATGGTAATACAAAAACATTAAGCATTGATGATTTATATACATATGAATTTTCAAGCGAAACATATACTAATGAAAGTCTTGATATAACAGAAGAAACTATGACAAATGCAATTATAGAAATAACTACAGAAAATAATAAATATATATATTTATATACAACACATAGTCCTTATGCAGATTATCCAGAATCGTATTTTTCTACATTAATAGGTAAACTAGATGAAAAATTAAATGAAATTAATTATTTAGATTTAACAACAACACAAAATATACCAGAAGATTGTGATTGTTTAATCATACCTACATTAAAAGAAGACATTTCTGAAACAGAAAGAGATGCAATAATAAATTATATAAATAATGGTGGAAATATACTTTTATTACAAGAATCATATCTTTTGTTGCAAGAGACCTACGGAGTATCAGAATTAAAACTACCTAATTTTCAATCTGTTATAGATTTATACGGATTCAGCTTTTCAGAAGGTATTGTAATGGAACAGTCTAGTGAAAATATGTTAAATAATATACCAGAGTTCATTTCCGTAGAAATAAACTCAGATAGCACAATAGGAAAATATTTAGATGAAAATGCAAAAATGTTACTAATTGATTCTGCAAAAATAAATTTTAAAGATAATGATACATTAAAATCTTTAAACGTATCATATGAAGTAATTGCGCAAGCTAGTGATTCAGCATTTTTAAGAAAAGATTTAACCATAACAGATTATTCAAAACTAGATTCAGATGAAAGTGCACCAAATGCAATATTGTCAGCATTAATTACAAAAAAAGTTGGTGATGATAAAACTTCAGAGCTTATAGTTTTTTCAAACTCAATATTTGCAACAGACTCTTCTGTTCCAGTAAAAGATATATTAACAGAACAAAGTTCAGTAGGAACTGCAATATATTTTAATAAAAATGAGGAAGTTTTAGAAAAATCTATTAAATATTTAACAGATAATAAAGATTTGTTAATATTAAGAAAAAAATATTATGATAATATACCAACAATCAAATTAATTCAAAACGGAACAACAGTACAAATATTATTTGGATTACCAATATTAATAATTCTTGCAGGATTTATTGTGTGGAGAATAAGAAAAAACAAGAAATAAATAATAAAAAATTAATAATAAAATAAATAATACAAAAAATAAATAAAAAATGAAAAAATAAATAATACAAAAAAATAATAAATGATAAATGATAAATAAGTATAAAGAATAAATAAAGAATAAATAAAAAA
Source organism: Clostridia bacterium (assembly GCA_017625035.1). GTDB lineage: Bacteria > Bacillota > Clostridia > TANB77 > CAG-508 > CAG-492. The sequence continues at coordinate 7,885 of JAGALX010000046.1, read as the reverse complement.
TAAATAATAATTAAAATAAAAAACATAAAAATAATAAAATAAAAAATATACAACAAAAAAATAAAAATATAAAAATAATAAAATTAAAAAATACAACACAAAATAAGAAAAAACTAAAAACAAAATAAAAAATGAATATTAAAAAAGCCTCCTTCATAAATATTATGAGGGGGATTTTTTCGACAAAATGATAAAAGCTATAAGTACTATAATAGGAACTTTTATAGGTGCAGGTTTTGCATCTGGAAAAGAGATATATTTATTTTTTTATAGATATGGAATATGGGGAATTATAGGAATTATTATTTCAAGTTTAACTATAGGATATATAATTTTTAAAGTTATAAATATATCAAAAAATAATGAAATAAATAATTATAATAATTTTATAGATTATATAATAAAAAATAAAATTATAAAAATAATATTAAATAATATAATAGAAATATTTTTAATTATATCATTTTGCGTAATGATATCTGGATTTTGTGCATTTTTAAAACAAGAATTTAATATTAAAATAATAATCAGCTATATATGTATATTAATATTTTGTTATATTATATTAAGAAAAAATATTAATGGAATTGCAAAAATAAATAATATATTAATACCATTAATAATTTTTACAATAATATTTATAACTTTAAAAAATGTAGATAATCCATACACAATTTTGCAAAAAAATATAATTAATAATAATCTAAATTTTAAATTTATTATTGATAGCATATTATATGCAAATTATAATTTATTAACTATAATTCCAATATTAATAACTATAAAAAATTTTATAACAAAAAAAAGAAATATAAAATACGTTAGCCTACTGTGTACATCAATAATTTTGGTATTATCAATATCCATTTTTACAATATTATCACAAGGAAATTCTAATTTAAAAAATATTGAAATGCCAATAGTCTATATTGTTAGGGAATATGGATTAATATATAAATATATATATTGTTTAATAATTGGAATATCAATATTTACTACTGCAATATCTGCGGGATATGGATATTTACAAAAATATGAAAATAATAGAAAAAAATATAATAAAAGAATAATATTTTTAATGATAAGCACAATTATATCTATACCAATTGGATTTTCAAAATTAATTGAAATATTATATCCGGTATTTGGATTTATTGGATTAATACAAAGTTATTATATTATTAAAATGCGCACAAAATTAAAATAATCCACAATTATAAAATAAATTGTGGATTATTAGTTAAAAAATAGGTCTATTATTTGAGTTTCGATTTTTAATATACATCAATAGGTAAATATAATACATTTTTCAAGGCATTGCTTATTATATACCCAAAAAAAGAGAGCTTTTTTAAACTCTCTTTTTTGATTATTATGGTGAGCCGGCAGGGATTCGAACCCCGGACCCCAGGCTTAGAAGGCCTGTGCTCTATCCAACTGAGCTACCGACCCATAACATGATTAATATATTATCATATCATTACTTGTTTGTCAATGGGAATTTAACAAAAATTACATAAAAATTTTTTCATCACAATATAAAGATACAAAAAATGTATAAAATTCATGTATTAATAATAAATTGTTATATAGGAAAAGAAATTTATAAGCAACAAAAAGAAAAAGGTTGGGGAAAATCAATTGTTGAAGTATTAGCTAATGAAATAAAAAAAGATTTTCCAGATGTTCAAGGATTTTCTGCTAGAAATTTATGGAGAATGCGTAATTTGTATGTAGAATACAAGGATAGTGAAATTCTGCCACCATTAGTGGCAGAAATAAGCTGGAGCAAAAATATTATTATAATTGAAAAATGCAAAGAACCACTAGAAAGAGAATTTTATATAAAAATGACAAAAAAATATGGCTGGATTAAAGATGTTTTAATAAACCATATTGAAAATAAATCTTACGAAAAATATTTGTTAAATCAAACTAATTTTGATGAAACACTTCCACAAAAGTATATAAACCAGGCAAAATTAGCAGTAAAAGATGAATATATTTTTGATTTTATGGAACTAAGTGAGCAACATTCAGAAAAAGAATTAGAATTAAGTTTAGTAAACAATATAAAAAGTTTTTTAGAAGAAATGGGTGGAAACTTTGCATTTATGGGCAATCAATATCGTATAAATGTCTGTGGAGAAGATTTTTATATTGATTTATTACTATATCATAGAAGATTAAAGAGTTTGGTGGCTATTGAATTAAAAATAGGAGATTTTAAACCAGAATTTGTAGGAGAATTGCAATTTTATTTAACAGCATTGGATAAACAATTAAAATTAGAAGATGAAAATCCACCAATTGGAATTATAATATGCAAAAGTAAAAATAGAACAGTGGTTGAATATGCATTAAATGATAGTGATAAACCTGTTGGAGTAGCTACATATCAAATAATTGATTCATTACCAGAAAAAATGAAAGATTTATTACCGTCTCCAGAAGAAATAGAAAATATATTAAAAGATATACAAAAAATGATATGTTTGTGTTATACTAATAATATGATTGTTTAAAAGAGGAATCTAGATGACTACAAAAATTTATTCAATTAATGATATTAAAAAAATGTTAAATGAAATATTGCGTAGTACTGATGTAGAAAAGGCAATATTATTTGGATTTTATGCAAAAAATACTCCAACTAAAATTAGTGATATTGATATTTTAATTGATAGTAATGGAAAAATAAAAGGATTAAAATTTTTTGCTATTATTGATATGATTAAAGAGAAATTTGACAAAGACGTTGATGTTATAGAAAAATCTGAAATAGATAAGGGCTCAAGAATAGAAAAGGAAATACAACAAACAGGAGTTGTTGTGTATGAAAAGTAAGGATAAAATAATACTTGAAAAAATATTAAAATATATTGGAGAATTATATGATTTCATAAAAGGTTATAATAAAAAGACTTTTAATGAAGATAGAAAGACTATAAATGCCTGTGTATTTAAGTCAAATTGTAGAATTAGCTGGTAAAGTAAGTGATGAACTAATAACAAAAAATTTTCAAATTGAATGGAGAGGTTTAAAGTCATTAAGAAATAGAATTGTTCATGATTATGACGGAGTTAATTTAAGTATGATTTGGGGATTTTTAACTGAAGAATTAGATGAGTTAGAAAAACAAATAATTTGTATTATAGAGAAAATTTAATAAGCATATGGGCGGTAAATTAGTCGGCACTAGCTCATTGATTATCTATAATCAAGAATTAGAAGAAAATTTATACTTCTATGAAAATATTTAAGTAGGGAAGTATATATATGAATGAAAATGATGAATTAATAACAGATGCAGCAATTAGGGAAACTTATGAAGAAACAGGATGTAAAGTAAAACTAACCAGAGCACTACCAATAAGTACTGTATGTCTAAATAATGGTGAGACTGTTGTAAGGGTAATTTTTACAGCAGATATTATTGAAGAAAATATTAAACTTGATACAAATTAGATATTAGATAGAATATTATTAGAAAAATAGCAAGATACTATAAAAAAACGATGAGTTATAAATCTTATACAAGGAAGGAATAGAATATGAAGAAATATGAGTTTATATTTTTTGATTTTGATGGAACTTTAGTAGATACAACCAATGGAACTATGAAATCTGCACTATATGCATTAAAAAAATTTAATATTGATGCATCTCAAGAAGAAAATATTGGAAAAAATTTCAGTGGTGTTATATTAAAGGATAAGTTTAAAGAATATGGTTTAGACGAGAATGAGGCGAATGAAGCTGTTAAATATTATAGAGAGTATCAAAGCAATAATACTATAACATGTAATGAGATATATCCAGGAATAAAAGAAATATTATCAAAATTAAAAGAAAACAATAAAAAAATTATTATTGTTACAGGAAAACTAGAAGAAACTACTAAAAAAATATTGGATTATTTAAATATATTAAATTATTTTGATTTAGTAGTGGGAGCTACAAGTGATAATTCAAGAGTAAATAAAAATGAAATAATGAAATATGCTATTAGTCAATATAAAAACTTAGACTTTAATAAAGCAATAATGATTGGTGATAGACCTACAGATATTAAGGCAGGTAGTACCTATAATATGGATACTATAGGTGTATTATATGGAATGGGAAATAAAGAGTCATTTGAAAATTTAAATGTTACACATTTTATAAAGAATCCAATTGAAATGCTAGAAATACTTATATAGTTTGTATATTGAAGAATAAATGTTATAAAAAAGTAATTTTTAAAATTTAAGGAGGTACAAGTTATGAAAAAAATAATTATTACAGGAGCAAGTGATGGTCTAGGTAAAGCTATAGCAAAAGAGTTAAAAGAATATGAACTTATTTTAATATCTAGAAATGAGGAAAAATTAAAAGAATTATCAGAGGAACTAAAATGTAAGTATTACATATGCGATTTAAAAGATTATTCTCAAATAGAAAATATTATAAGTCAAATTGATGATGTTGATATTTTAATTAATAATGCAGGTATATGGCTAGCAGGAGATTTAGAAGAAAATACGTTTGAGCAAATATCAGATTGTATAGATGTTAACGCAAAAGCACCTATATATATGACAAAAGCAATATTACCTATAATGAGAAAAAAACAAAAAGGTCTTATTATAAATGTGTGTTCTCAAAGTAGTTTTGATAATGATGCATTTAGCACAGTATATAATGCATCTAAATGGGCAATGAGAGGATTTAATAGATCAATTCAACAAGTATTAAGCAAAGATAATATAAAAGTTACAGGGTTTTACCCAGGATTTATGCAAACAAATTTATTTAAAAAAGCAGGAAATGATTATGATACGTCTACAGGATTAGAACCAGAAAAAGTTGCGAAAACTATTAGATTTATAATTGAATGCGAGCAAGATGTTATAATACCTGAAATTGGCATAAAAGATATAGAAAATTATTAAGGAGAACAGCTAAATTATATATTATTTATAATAAAAAGAAAAATGTAGGAGGTTTGTTTATAATGAAATTAAAAATAGCAAGTTATAATATAAGTGGTGGATTTTTTCAAGATGATGATTCTAAGGATTATCTAGATAAAAATAAGGCAGATAAAATTGATAATAGATTATTAAATGAAATTATAAAAAATATTAATGAAGAAAATATAGATATAATTTGTTTTCAAGAAATAATTACGACAGAGAGTATAAAGTACATAAAACAAATTATAGATAATACTAATTTAAAATACGAAGAACATTTTGAATTAAGTCCATGTCATGTAGTGAAGGACACAGACTGTGGTATTGCTATATTATCGAAATACCCGATTTCAAAAATAAAAAAAGAATTATTTACAAATCCTATGTTATCTAAAACAACTTCTAGTGGAAAAACCTATTATTCTTTTGATAAAGGTTACTTGATGGTTAATATCAATATTGATAATAATACAATAAAAATTTTAACACATCACGGATTTCCATATCGTAGATTTAATACTACACCAGAAGAACATAAAAATGTATTTGAAGAATTTGATAATATAATAAAAAATATTAATCCAGATGTTGTAACAGGAGATTTTAATGCGGAACGATTTATAGATATGATGCCGTATACAAATGAAAACTATATAAAAACTGTTAACGCTATAACTAAAACAGATGGAATGAAATTTGATGACATATTAATTAAGGAAGGAGAAAAATATAATTCATATATAATAAAATCATTATCAGATCATTTTTTATTAGTATCTGAAATTGATTGTTAAATATATTATATGACCAAAGGGATGGGAGTGTTTAGAATGGAAAAAACTATATTTAAAAAATTAATTGATTTATATAAAAAAGAAAAAAAATTTACAAAACAAGATGTTGAAGAAAATATGATTTTAGTAAATAGGGATGGGTTTGATTTGATAATTCCTAAAGATAACAAAGAAGAACACGGCTGCTTTTTAGTAAACTCAGTTAAAGGACATGACTGCTATTCATACAATAGTGTAAGTGTTCATATATATAATATACTTGAAGGAGAAGGTGAATTTATTATTAACGATAAATCAATAATAGTGAAAAAGGGAGATAAAATTACTATTCAACCTAATGAAATATTTTATTATTCTGGAGAAATGTTAATGATGTTTGAAATGTTTCCGAATTTTAAAGAAGAGAATAATCATGTGGTTAAAAAAGTAACTTATATATAGAAAGAAAAAAGGAAGAAGATAATTATTTTTATTCCAATAATAGCAATATTAATATTTTCATTGTCTTTTTCTAATTATTTATTTTCAAAAGTACAATTAACTTTATACGAATAACATATGACGGATACCATATTTATGTTAATTACAATACTTTTTTATAGTAAGAAAATTATTTAAGGAAATTACAATATTCTTTTAAAAAATATGTTTGCAAAAAATTGATTATAAAAAAACGAGTACTGACGAGAATCTGTAACAATAATTATGCTGAAAAAGAACTAAAAGATTAGAAATATAAAAGGTTATATAAACTTGAATATAAGTATATATAACCTTTTTTGGACGAAAAATAAATATATTAAAGAAAATACATTTCAAAATTACTTCATTGTAATCCTTTTAAAAGAAATTATAATAGTAGTATAAAAATAGACATAAAAGAAGAGATATTTTTAAAACACTTTCTCTTCTTTTATGCTAAAAAAACGACTGCTTTTAGAAAAAATTACGTTATTAATAGCAGAAAGATTTGATGAAAACGAATTTTGAATTATTAGAATTTTAAAGAAGGTATCTACATATCATTTATTAAGAAAATAAAAAATACAAAAGATGTAGATTATAAATATAGTATTAATTGGAGGCTATTATGAACAAAGAATTTAAAATTAATACATTTTTTATAATACCTTTTCCACTGCTCTATATTTTAAGCTGTAACATTTTTTAAGGTTAGTTTTTATTACAATTTGTACCTTAAGTGAAGAGAAAGGAATGATAGAATAATGGAAGAAATTTTAAAAACTACTTTAGTGGGTCTATTTTTCGGAACATTTGGAACTACATTAGGAGGGATAATAGGACTAATTTTTAAAAATCCATCAAATAAAGTATTAAGTTTCATATTATCTACTTCTTCTGGATTAATGTTAGCTATTATTTCGTTTGAACTATTGCCAGAAGCATGTAATATAGCCAACCTATTTTGGGTAATAATAGGAATAATAATAGGGATAATAGCAATGATTTGTTGTAATTTTTTTGTGAAAGGAAAATACATAAAAAGTGAAAAAAATAGTTTATTAAAAACAGGAATTATAGTAAGTATTGGGCTAGCACTACACAATATACCAGAAGGATTAGCTATAGGAAGTGGGTTTGAAAATTCAATAAAACTTGGTCTTTCTCTTGCAATAGCAATAGCCATACATGATATACCAGAAGGCATATCAATGGCAGCTCCAATGAAAAAAGGAGGTCTAAGTTCAGGAAAAATACTTTTATATGTAATTTTATCAGGGGTCACAACGGGGATAGGAGCATTTGTAGGAGCAATTGTAGGAATTATTTCAGTAAAAATAATTGCAATATGTTTATCTTTTGCAGCAGGTGCAATGTTATATATTGTATCTGGAGAGCTAACACCAGAATCAAATAAATTACATAGTGGAAAGATATCATCTATGGGGAATGTTTTAGGATTTATATTAGGATATATTGCAACACAAATATAAAATAAAAGAAAAAAATCAGGAGCCACCTCCTGGTTTTTTATGTGGTGCGACGGGCATGTCGTTTAGTTAATCGGTGAGAGTCCGTAGTGGAGGTACATATCGCCAACCACATAGTGAAGCACAAGCGTTCCATCGTGAGGTGTGACGTGGAGGAAGTGTGTAGCAAAATCTTGG
>JAGALX010000006.1 GCA_017625035.1 Clostridia bacterium | reverse complement strand
TTAATATGATCATAATTATACTATATTATGTCAAACAGCAAATCCTTTACTACTTTACATTAAATTTTCTAAACAATCATTTATTTAATGTAATTTTAATATGTAAAATTGATTGTTAAATATATTATACGAGGAGGAATATTTATGGATGGTTTATATGAATTAAGTACAAAAACTCCAATGGGGGAGCTTAAAGGAAATTTAAAAATTATCACAAATGGAAATTCGTTAACAGGATATTTAGAATTTATGGGGAAAAGATATGATTTTAATAATGGAACAATAAATGGTAATAATTTTAATCTTTCTGGCAATATTAGAACAAAGTTTAAAGATATTAAATATGATATTCAAGGGCAAGTATCAAATAATAAATTAAATGTACATGCAAAAACAAATATGGGAAGCTTTAATTTGCAAGGTAGAAAAATATCATAGAGAGGATTTGAGAATGAGAAAAAAGAACCGTCCCAAAATCCAAAAAAGCGGTATTACCAAGTGTAATACCGCTAAAATAATTTATTAATAAATTATTAGTTAGTCTAAAGTGCAATATTTTCTACATTATAACTATCTTTTTCGCCATTTATCCATTCTTGATAAGCAGATTCTTGATCTTTTCCACTTTCTGTAGAAACTTGGTAAACTGCATTATCACTAATTGTTCCATCAGTTTTTGTAGAGAAGTTGCTAGCTTTTACTGTTATATACCAGTTATATGTAGCGCCACTACTTGTAGATTTATATGACATTTTTACAATTCCAATTACTTGATTTGTAGCACCTGAAGACGAATTATCTTTTTTTGTTAATAAATATAATGAAACAAGCTCTGAATTTTCTAATTGTAAATCTTGGTCATAATTTTCAGTAGTAACATATTTATAATCTGTATTGTTTCTTATTTGATGTTTGGCGTCTTGATTGTCTCCTTCGCCAGAATACCAACGAGTTTCTGCTGCTTTTGATTTTGCCTTTTCAATAAAAGAAGTTTTTATTTGAGTTTTTATAGCATCTGTTATTTCAGAAGTTTTAGATACATATGCTGCTTGATTTTCTATTTTGTACTCTGTTGTTGTTGATTTTAAAACATATTTCTTTTCATTTGCCATATTTTTATCCCAATTTGTTGCTTCAATTTTTATTGTTTCACCATTTGAAATTCCAGAAGTCTTACTAGCTGTAAATTTTACAGTTTTTATAAATTCATCTGTACTTTCATTTGTTATAGAAATACTAAGATTTGGACTCATTCCAGAAATAGCAACTTTCATTCCAGTAAAAACATCAATTTCACTACCTTCTTCTAATCCAGATACTTTAACTTTAAATGTATTAGATGTTAAAGTTATTCCATTTTGAGTAAGCCAGCTGTTAGAAATATTAACAGTTATTTCTGCATCTTTATCATTTTCTAAACTACCATTGTTTGTAACAGTAAATTTAGCTTGTTTGATGAAGTTTTTATATGCATCTTTTCTAATTACATCTTCTAAAGATTGATCAATTTCTACTTCAGCGGTAGCATGTTTGTTAAATCCTGTATATTTAAGTTTTACATATTTTGATAAATCTAAATTTTCAAAATCTTCTAGTTCAGTAACTGGAATTTTTATTTTTGTTTCTTTTAATTTCAATTTATTGCTTTCAAGGAAACTATTTGAAATTGAAACTTTTACTTTTATTTCATCTCCATTTGATAATCCCGTATAATTATCTACCTCTAATTCAGCCTTTTTTACAAAGTTTTTTGCAACACTTGAATCTTTAATTTTATCTTTTAATTTGTCTTGATCTAGCGAAACATTTGCTGTTGCATAACCATTGTAGCCATTATATTCAACTTTAAAACATTCAGATAAATCAATAGTTTTCTTCGCAAATATTAAAAAATAAATCAAAATAATAGCTATTAATAATAGTGCGACACTACCACCTATAATTCCTATTAATAAGCCAGTACGTTTTTTCTTTGTAGGAACATTTTCTGATTTAGTATTAATTTGTTCCACATTTTGCTCTTGTTTTTTCTCTTTTTCTTTATCCATTAAAAAGCCCCCTTTAAATAATTATTATAGTATAAGAATATCTATGCTAAATATTATATTTCAAAAAATTTTGTAAATCAATATATAAATATAAAACTGTCGAAATAAGTAATATAATAAAATAGAAAAGCCCTATCAAGGAAATAGGGCAAAAATCAAAACAGCTGTAGTAAGGCAATCAAACAATGAAGAAAATCGGATTACATTACTACAGCTGTTTTGTATGTTGGATACATGTGTGAATACCACATATTGGCTGGGGTACTGTGATTCGAACACAGGAATGTCGGAGTCAGAGTCTTTTGAGTGCATTCATATGAAAAAATTTTTAACGTTATATAATGATAGTTAAAAATCATAAAATCAAGTGTTTTAAGGTGTTAAAATTTCTAAACAGCTATTTAACAGTAAACAAAAAATAACAAACTTTTTTTGCTTTGGTTAGATGTTGGTTAGATGTAAAAAATAACAGATAATTTACTATTGATAATTAATTTGTATCTTTTACAAAAGTTGTTTTAGAGAATACAATTAAATTTAAAGAGTTACTTAATAGGTAGTAACTCTTTTTTATAATATGAATAAAATTTGGAGAGATGTTGATAATGAATGAAGAAAATAAAGTAAGTTATTATGCTATCATTCCAGCAAATGTTAGATATGATAGTGAATTGACAGATAAGGCAAAATTATTATATGGAGAGATTACGTGTTTAAGCAATAAAGAAGGATATTGTTTTGCTACAAATAATTATTTCGCAAAATTATATAATTGCACTACCCGTGCAATTCAAGGAGCCATTTCAAAATTACAAGAAAGAGGATATGTAAAAATTGTAATTGAGAATAACTATAAAAGAAAAATTTTTATATCATCTTTAAAGGGGGATGAAAAAAATTTCACAAGGAGGTATGAAGATATTTTTACGCGAGGGGATGAAAAAAACTTCACCAATAATAATATAAATATTAATAAGATAGATAGATTATTTAATTATATTATAAATAAAGAGCAAAAAATTCCGGAAGAATTTTCTGAAACGAATTTTGATGAAATATATAATTTATTACAACACTTTGATATGTTATATACAGAAAAAATAATAAATTGTATTGGTTCAGAGAATGTAGATAAAATAAAACAAATTACATATGCTATAGCTCTTATAGTAAAAGACAATCTACAAAATTATGCCTATAAAATTACTAGAGATGATATTATAGATAAATATAATGAATGTAAAAACAGAGAAAATGAATATAGGGGCACAGAAAGAGAAATAGAGGATTTTTCAAAATATTATTATAAAAGTATTGCAAATGAATTAAAAAGGGGAGTTACCCCTTCTTTTTTTATGTCTCAAAATCAGTCAGCTAATGAAGATGAAGAAGAACGATAAACTATAAATGGAGGTAAATACATAAAATGGTAGTTGATATATACAATATAGATAAAAAATATAAAATTATATATGCAGATCCACCTTGGAAATACAAAGGATGGAAAATGGAAAGAGGAGTGTAGAAAGACATTATTCGACAATGGACATAGAAAAAATAATAAATATGAAAGATACAATAAAATCTATATCAGATGAAAATTGTATCCTTTTTTTATGGATAACATTTCCTTGTCTAATAGAAGGTTTAAAAGTAATAAAAGAATGGGGATTTAAATATAAAACCTGTGGGTTTAATTGGATAAAAAGGAACAAAAAAAGTGATACTTGGTTTTTCGGATTAGGCTCATGGACTAGAGCAAATTCAGAAATATGTTTGATTGGTATAAAAGGCAAAGTAGCAAGAGTATCAAAAAAAGTTTCTCAAGTGGTTGATACGCATATTGAAGAGCATAGTAAAAAGCCTGCAATAGTAAGAGAAAGAATTGTTGAACTTGTTGGGGATTTACCTCGAATAGAATTATTTGCAAGACAAACAGTTGAAGGTTGGGATTCTTGGGGTAATGAAGTGTAATAAAAAGGAGGAGTTTATGAATGGAAAATAGCAATGAAAAAGATATTATAATAAGAATTGAAAAGAAAATAGATGACATTATAAATTATACAATAAAAATAGAAAATAATGAGTCGAACTCAAATTCAAACTTAGATAAAAAATCTAGACAACAAAATGAAAATAGAAAAATAATAAATAAAATACTTTACACATTACCTCAACTTGAAAAATTTTCTGAACTTAAAGAATTTTCAAAAAAAGAAATAGAATATTTAACAGACGATTATATAGAGTCTTTGATGGGAACGAAAAATGTTAATAATCTTGCTGAATATTCATTATTTAGATCTGATGTTAGAGAAAAAATAAGGACAAAAATTTTTGTGAATAGAATTCAAGATATTTTAGATTCATATCTAAATATGAAAACTGATATTAAGTTAGATACATCTAAAAAAACAGAAAATTATAACATAGAGTCTTTAAATATAAAGAAAGCAATATTAAGAAGAGTATATGGCTATAAATTACAAGAAGGAGAAAAAAAGGCAAAATCAAGAGAAGAGTTTGCTGAAATTATAGGATATACACCTCGTTCTGTTTATATGTATCAGAATGAATTATTAGATGATTTAGCACCATCTTTTTTTGGAATCGATGGTTTGATATTATAGGGTTAATAATATATTAAAATTTCAAAATCATTTCAAAATCATTTCATTGTTTTTATTAATATAAAAATTAAAATAATATTATAAATATTAATCGAGAGAGGGAAACCCTTTTCTCGATTTTTTTGAAGAAAGTGAGGTAAAGAGTATGGGAAATGAAATTTTTAATCCATATAAAAAATTTTCAAAAACAGAAATACAAAATAATGAAGAAAATAATATAAAAGAAGGAATAATAGAACTTAATTTGGAAGATTTAGTTCCATTTAAAAATCAGCCGTTTAAAGCTTATTCAAATGAAGAAATGAAAGAGCTTAAAGAATCTATTGAAAGAATAGGCTTACAAAATTCTATTATAGTACGACGAATTGAAAATGATAAATATGAAATTTTAGCAGGTCATAATAGAGTTAATGCTTTTAGAGAACTTGGTAGAAATAAAATACCTGCAAAAATACAAGAGGCTGACGATGATACTGCTCAAATGATAATGATTGATACTAACATAGTTCAAAGACAAAATTTATCAATTATGGAAAAAGCAAAAGCATATAAGTTAAAAGATGAAATTAAGAAAAGAAAAAGATTTGATATTGATAAAGTAGAGAAAAATTTATCAAATGAGGAAAAAGAGAAATTATCTAGTGAAGAAGCTAGACAAACTTTTTATAGATATTTAAGTTTAAATAATTTAATAGCAGAATATCAGGTAAAATGTGATAATGGCTCTTTACCTGTAAAAGCAGGAGAACATCTTTCTAAGCTAAATAAAAAGCAACAAAAAAAGATTTATGAAGCCTTGGGAGATATAAAAATTTCTGAATATAAAGCAATAGAGCTAAAAGAGTTAGCAAATACATCTAATGAATTTTCAATTGATATTATAAAAGAAAATTTTTATGGAAATAAAAATACAATTAAGTCTTCCATAAAATTTACCCAAAAAGAGATGGAAAAATATTTTAGTAATTTCAAATCTATTGAAGAAATAAAAGACTATGTAGTTAGTTTATTAGATGAAAAAGTAGATAAAATTGAAGATTCCCCCTAGGGGGAAAAATATTACAAAAGTATGAATAAAAAATACAAGTAATACTCTAAATAGCTTGCTGTTTATGTGTTTCAAGCAATTCGTATTATTGCTTTCCTGCGTTACTAATAAAAATAAAGAGAAACAAAATTAGAGAAAGTAATCAATGTAAGAAAATAAAGTTGTTAATTGTAAATTTTTGCTAACTGCTAATAATATAAAAAGGAGATGATTAAGTTGTCAAAAGGTAACACAATAAACAGAACACGAATAAGTATCACTATAGATCCAGAGCTAAATGATAAATTAAACAAATATATAGTATCTCAAAATTTTAAAAAATCTAAATCATATTATGTAGAGCAAGCAATTAAAATGTACATACATCAAGATGAAAAAGTTTTAGCAAAACAAATTGAAGATTCAATAAAATTCAATATAAAAACATTTGAGGATAGATATTGTAGAATTCTAGCAAAAGGAGTTAAAAGAATATATGCAAATACCAAAATTTTATTAAATATGCTTGCTTATATGTCAAACTCTGAAAACGATACTAGATTTTTATTAGAAACATTGAATGAAGCAGAAATAGACGGCTATAAAGTTTTAAAAAATGGAATTATAGAAAGAGATATAGAAGATTTATTTCCCAAAGAAGAGCTAGTGAGGAAAGCAAATAAGATTAAAGAGGTATAACAATGATTAGTGGTACAAATTTTATAGATTTAAATCAAAAAAATAAAGCAAAGCAGAAAAAAATAGATAGATTACCAAACAAGCAAAGAGCTACTGTAATAAAATCACATATAAATTATATAGGAAGAACAAAAGGAGCTGAAAACAATGGAGAACATAGTTTATTTGGAACTTTAAATAATGATGAAAATATATATAGAATGAAGAAATCTGATATTTTAGCATATATAAAAGACAAAGTATCTTTAGGAGCATATGTTTATAAAACTATTATTTCGCTCACGGGGGAAGATTCTGAAAAATATGGATATGCAACAAAGAATGATTGGGAAAACCTAATTAGAGCAAATATAAATACAATAGCAGATGAATATAACATAAAGATTGAAAATTTAGATTGGGTTGCTTCATTTCATACTGAAGAAAATCATCCGCATATACATTTTGTATTTTTTGATAAATCAATTTCTAAAAGAGCTAAACCTTATATTCAATATGACAAAATTAAGCAAAAGCTCAACTATTCTATATATAAAAAAGATATACAGCCTTTATTAGATGAAAAAAATATTATAAAAAAAGAAATTAAAAATGTTTTTCAAGATAATATCGACGAAATTGTTTATTATGATAGCAACAAAATATTCAATAATAAAATTACTGATAAAGATTTAAACGAGATTGCTTTAGCACTAAATGAACTTTATAAAATAAAAGAATCAGAATATAAAACTACAAAAAAAGGTTCTTGGAAAATGCAATATCAGAGCCCTGAAGTTAAAGAAAAAATAAGAGCTATAACTGAGAAAATAATAGAATCTTCTTCGCAAATAAAAGATAGAGTAAATTCATATATAAATGCTTGCATAGAAACAGAAAAGATTAAAAATATAAATAATACACCTAAACAGACTAAAAGAGCAATAGATAAAATTATAAAGATAGAAAGGGAATTTATACTAAAAAAGGTCGACAATCAGATTTTGAACTATTTAAAAGAAGCTAGGGAAAATATTACAAGTGAACAAGAAAAATGTTTAAAAAGAGAATATGAGGCGAAAGAATACAATAAATTAATCTCCAATATACTTTTACAAAGAATGAGCTATTTGTTTACAAACATTAATGATGATTTAAGCAACACTTTGAATGTAAAAAAATACTTAAATAAAAAAACAATAAATTTATCATTATCAAAAAGAGCCAAAAAAGAATTTGCATTAAAACATAGAGATATTGGGATTATAGATTGGGAAAAATAAAAAATCAAAAATTTGTTCTATGTTCGCTTGAAGTTCAAAACGAGTTCATATATAATAAAATTACAAAAAAATATTGATAATATTTACATATATAAGGATGGCTAAATTATGGGACAATTTGTAGAAATGAAAAATGCGGAACTATATGAATTTGTTAGAAATTATATAGCTGACAAAATTGAGAAAAATAGCGATGAAGTCCGATATTCATACTTTGAATTGAAAGTGAAAATGGATATGGACGAAAGAGATATAGATAGATTTTTAAAATGTAGCAGAATAATTTTAGAAGAACATGACTACAGAGTTTACTTCACAGGCTCAAAATTTGAATATAAAAATGCCAAAAGAAATGTTGAAGATAATGAATTTATGATTGCAGTAAAGGATGTGGAATAAGATGGATTTATATAATAATTTTAACAAACAAGAAAAGCAATTATTAGCAGATGCTGATATAACTATAGAGAATAAAGAATATTCAAAAGACGAGTGCCAATATATGATTAATGGTATAATTGATTATGTAATGAATTTTAGTAAAAATGAAATTGCTTTTAATATGAACAAGTATGATAGAATTATTGAAAAATTAAAGTAAAATTTGTTTTTAGGAAGTGAATGTATATGAAAAAGTCAAAAATTATATTAAGTATTATAATTGGAATGTTAATACTAACACTTGTAATTATTGCGATTGTTTATTCATTAGTACAAAAAGATAAAAAGAATATAGAACAGATACAGCAATCGTTAAATGATAAATTAATTTTAGATGAAAAAATATATGAGTATGGTAGTGAAATTACACTTGATGAATTAGGATTAGAAAATGAAGTAAGAATATCTATACATGATAAATGAACAACGATAAACAAATTATGTAAAATAATATTACGAAATGACTAGCTTTTTACTATCAAATATGTTATAATAAATGTAACCATTGGTCAAGACCAATAGTTGAATATGTAATTACCATGATATTTTGTGTGCTCTGAATTTCATAGTAATCCGCAATAGAAGAGCCAGAAAGGTTAAAAAATGTATACAAACATAGGAATTGAAATGACCGACCTCTCAAATACTGTTATCCAGATTTGTGCCAAATGTAGTAAGACAGAAGCGAAAGAAACTCTTGCCAATATAATTGCTGATATAGTTAATTTGGCAGAGCGTATGGAAGGACATGTAATTCAGGAAGAAAGATTATATGCTAAAATCGTACCAGTTGTCGCGTATGCAACCTTTGAATTTAAGTCGAAAGAAAAGCTTAATGACTTCAAATTGGCAGTTATGATGGGATAGTATGCAAAAAACCGAATTAGATTTTATCTATTCGGTTTTTTTGCCCGTGTTTCTAAATAAAACTTAATTTCCTGATATGAAATTAAATTTATAAATACTTAAGTAAAGATAATTTCAAAAACACTTCAAAATCATTTCATTGTTTTAAGTAAAATAAAAGATATAATTATATTATGAAAAGTAAGGAAAGTCTTAAATCAAAGGCTTTCTTTTTTCGTAAAATGAAGGAGGTAGTCATGAAAGGGAAAATAAAGTTAAAATTAAAAACATTCCTAATAATGTTCGTAGCAACATTATTAACCAGTTGTGTATCAAATATTACTTTGGCGGATACTACAACAATCCAATACGAAGGAAATGTAACATATGGGGCATCAAAGGTAGGTTTATTCCGTGTAGATGGTAGAAGAGCTTTTTGTATGGATCACGAGAAAACCTCTCCACCTAATGGTACATCAGCAGAAAAAAGTATTTATACAAATGAAGAGGTAATTAAATGTTTATATTATGGTTGGGAAGGTGCAGAAGTATGGTCAGGTTTTAATGGAAATAGCAACTATGGTATAGTTGCTACAACACTAGCCATAGATCACTATGTAAATGGTAGCAATAAAACTGTTGCAAGAGATTTTATATCATTTATTGATTCAGCTCCTAAACCTGAGGAATCATTAAATTTCTCAGAAAAAAGATTAATAGCAACTGTTCAAGGAAATAAGCAGGTAACAAATCAGATAGAGATAAAAGGAACTTCAGGAATAGTATTAAAGTTTTCAATTCCAGATGATGTAACAGTAGTATGTAATAATAGAAACTGGTCTAAAACGGGCGGAACAGTAGAAGTTTCAAATGGTGATATAATACATTTTGAAGCACCGCTTACTAGAACTGGTAACTGGACTTCTGAACAAATTCCTAATTCATATGTTTATAATGCAATTCTTAGTAGAACATCTAATGATAATTTACAAAGAATTGTAAGATTAGGAGAAAAGGATCCAGGTACTTATACAAATATTTCAATAGACTTTGTAGCTACAGGGAGTCTCGCAATATCAAAGAAAGACAGTAAAACAGGAGTAGCAATTCCTAATACTGTATATGATGTTAAAGATACTTCTGGAACAATAGTAGGACAAATAAAAACAGACTCAAATGGATATGGAAAATTAACTGGATTAGTTGCAGGTATGTATACATTGACAGAAACAAAAGCAAATGAAAATTATGTGCTAGATTCAAATCCTATAATTGTTACAGTAAAAGCAGGAGAAATATCAACAAATGAATTAACAAATGCTAGAAAATTAAGTTCAATTAATGTAATAAAAGTAGATTCAAGAGATAATAAAACAGATATTTCAGGAGTAACATTTGATTTATATTCAAGTGAAGATAATTATAAGACAAAACTAGATTCAAAAATAACAGGCAAAGATGGAAAAATAACTTTTGAAGAATTAAGAGTAGGCTATACATATAGAATAAAAGAAACAAAATCAAATGAATGGTATGAATTAGATGGTTCAAATCATGATATTCTTTTAAAGCCAGATCAAGTTGGTAATTTAACTATAAAAAATGTTATTAAAAAAGCTAAATTACAAGTAGAGAAAAAAGATATTGAAACAAATGAAAATTTATCTGGTTTTGAATTTTCAATTTATCAAGATGTAAATAATAATAAAAAATTAGATTCTACAGATAAAGAAATTCAAAAACTTACAACTAAAGATAATGGAAAAACAGAGCAATCTATATTATTAGATATAGACAAACAATATTTAATAAAAGAAACGAAAGCGACAAGTGATTATAATAAAACAGATGAGATTAAGATAGTAAAATTAAGCCCTTCAAATTCAGGTAAAACAGTTTCATGTACTTTTTATAATGAAAAGAAAAAGGGGAATTTAAAAATAAATAAAATAGATAAAGATAATAATAAAATTGGTTTAGGACACATTGGTTTTAGATTATTTAGTCAAGAATTTAATTCATATATTAAATTAGATGAAAAAACAGGAAGTTATATTTCTGTAGAAAAAGAAAAAGCAGAAATCTTTTATACTGATTGGGATGGCAATTTATCAATTAAAAGTTTAAGAGTTGGAGAGTATACATTAGAAGAAGTAGAAGGAGAATATAACCAATGGTATAATGCTATAAATCCAATTAAGATAACAATTACAGCAGGAAAAGAAAAAAATTGTACTATAAAGAATGAATTAAAGAAAGGTCAAATTAAAGTTATAAAAATAGACGAAGAAAATAATGAAGTAAAGCTAAAAGGTGTAAAATTCAATGTTTATGCAGATAGAAATGAAAATGGTATAGCAGATAAAAATGAATATATTGATACTTTAATTACAAATGAAAAAGGTGAAGCTATAACAAAAGCATATGCAATAAGAGATTACCGAAAATTAATTTTAATTGAAACTGAAACCAATAAAGGTTATGAATTAGACAATACACCTATAAAAGTTACTTTAAAGGAAAATGAAATAAAAACAATAAAATTTGAAAACAAACCAATAAAAACAATAGTTAATCCATATAAAAAAGATAGAGATACTAATAAACCATTAGCAGGAGCAGAGTTTGATATTTATAAAGATACAAATGAAAATGGTAAATTAGATGAAAAAGATAAAGTGGTTTATCATACAGTTACTAAAGAAGATGGTTATTCAGAAGATATTGAGTTGTACTACGGAACATATTTTGTAAAAGAAGTTGTTGCTCCAGAAGGATATACACTTGACCATATTATTAGCACATTTTCAGTAACAGAGCTAAATCAAAAAATAGAAATAAATTTTGCAGATAAGATTATAGAAAATAATGTAAATATATCTAAAGTTTCAAAAAATGATTCTATTAAATATGGAATTAAGAAAGATGAAGGCGTTCCAGATACTTATTTTGTATTATACACAATAGATAAAAATGGAAATATTATAGATTTTGCTAAAGATAAATTTGGAAATTATATTGGAGATAAAATTGTAATAGAGGGCAAAGAATACTATTCTGTTAAAACTGACAAAACAGGTAATGTTCAAGCAACTGTACCATATGGAAGATATCTATTT
The DNA here is from genome assembly GCA_017625035.1 of Clostridia bacterium. Taxonomy (GTDB): domain Bacteria; phylum Bacillota; class Clostridia; order TANB77; family CAG-508; genus CAG-492. The sequence goes on along the minus strand of JAGALX010000006.1, from coordinate 25,394 downwards.
AAAGAAATAAAATCACATGATTTATTTTTAAATGATTCTAAAGATAATATTATAGATGTTTTAGATGATGGCAAACAAGTTAACTTAGAGTTTTACGATACAGCTGTAAATTTAGAGCTAGACATTTCAAAAACAGGTATAAATCAGGCTCAACCAGATGATATTATAAGATATGATTTTCCAAATCTAATTAATAAATCAAATGTAGCATTAGATAATTTTACTTGGTGGGATCACTTACCTTCAAAATATACAAAAATTACTAAGTTATACACAGGAATATGGAATGAAGATTTAACTTTTAAAGTATATTACAAGACAAATAAACAGGATTACGTACAATATGGATTAGAATATTCTACTCTAGTAAATAACTGCATAGATTTTGAAAAACTTGAATTAAATGATGAATCAAATGAGTACATTACAGATTTCAAGATTGAATTTGGTACAGTACAAAGTGGATTTACATTTATAGAAGCTCCTTTTATTTTTACAAAAGTAGATTCAGACGTAAAGATAACTGATGAATGGACTAATAAAACGAAATTAACAGGACAATATACAGATATAAATGGAAATGTAGTTGAGCTTGAAAATAGTGATGAACATAGTACAATTACTTATGGAAAAGAGCTAAAAATTACAACACTTCCTCGTACAGGAAATGATTTTAGCAGAACAACAATTATAATAGAAACATTGGCAATGATTATATTAGTTGGAAGTGAAATAGCATTAATAAAATTCAAGTTAAAATAAAAATTGTATAAATAAAAAAAGAAAGACCTCCTCATGCTATAGATGCATTAGAGGAGGTAGAGATAAACGAGGGATTAGATTTCCTCGTATCTCAAATGGTTTGTTTGGGCGTATTTTTCTGCTCTTCTTTTTATGTAAGGTTTTGCCGTACGGCTTACCATTACATACTGGAAATATGAAGTGCTGTAATTGGATACTTTAATGTATCCATAAGAGCAAATCAACGCATCCTCCGCAGAATAGGTGTAACTAAGTTCTTTTTTGTTACATATTTCCCGGGCGAGTTCTTCATGGAGCCCCTGAGTTGAATACTCCTTACCGTCCGGAGAAATAAATCCCTTTTGCATAACCTAAAAGTCACCTCTTTTCAAAATTGCTATAATCATATTGTACCAAATTTCTACCGAAAAGTCAATTTATGAAATTGTTTTACTTAACAGATACCTTATCCTGCGAGTATAAGTTCTCCGCTGTACTTTTTTTTGATTTTGTGATATACATTTATATATAATATGGAGAGGAGAATATAATTGTTTATGAATAAAGAATATATACTAAAAGTAACAGAAGAGTACATAAAAAATAATTTTAATCAAGAAAGTACAGGTCATGATTGGTGGCACATGAAGAGAGTACACGATTTAGCTTTAAAGATTAATGAAATAGAAAAGCAAGATGAGTTTATAGTTAGAATGATTGCTTTATTACATGATATTTTCGATGAAAAATTTTCTGATGGAGATATTAAAGAAAATATAAAAAACTTAATGAAGAAACTTAATATATATAATGAAATAAGTGACGAAGAAATGAATAATATTTTACATTCAATTGAAAATCTTGGATTTAAAGGTGGTTTTAATAAAGTAGAAATTTCAAACGAAGGAAGGATTGTTCAAGATGCAGATAGAATAGATGCAATAGGTGCAATAGGAATAGCAAGATGCTTTGCGTATAATGGCAAAAAGGGAAATCTTATATATGATCCTGATGTAGGAATAGTAGAAATAAAAAATCATGAAGAATACAGAAATAAGAAAAGACATGCTATTAATCATTTCTATGAAAAATTATTGAAAATTAAAGATACAATTAATACTAATACAGGAAAGAATATTGCTAATAAAAGAACAGAATATATGGAAAAGTTTTTAGAAGAGTTTTATGGAGAGTGGAATGGCAAAATATAATTGTTAAAATTAACTGTATGATATATAAGCGAGTAGTTAGTAGCTACTCCTTTTTTTGCCCAAAAAGAAAGATATGAGTTAGTGGCTCATATCTTTCAATGTCATAAATATTTTGTTTCGATTTTTGCTTAAGCTAATGGTAGTATAACATCCTGTATATTATATGTCAAATACAAATTTTGTATTCAATTTTACAATCTTAAGAAATTTTTGCTATTCTATTGTATTTTTTAAATCATCAAAATCTATCTCTAAAACTTTGCATAAAGCAATTAGCTCAAAATCTTTAACTATCATATTTCCATCTTCTATTCTTTTTAATTCAGTAATATCTAAATAAACAGCGTGCAATTGTAATAGTTTACACAAATTAGTTTTTGAAAGATTTTTCTTTTTTCTATATTCAGTTATTAAATTACCAACAACATTACTTTTTTCTGTATACTTTTTCAAATTTATTCACCCACTAAAATTTTATTTTATTGATTTTATACTATATTTCTGATAAAATACCGAGCGAGCCTCGAGTTGCGTGAGATATTTTTTATTATTAAAAAAATATGAAAGGAGGGGAGTGAGGAACTAAATTTATAATGCTTATTTGTATATAGTAAAACTAAAGATTCAGTTATTTTTTACGAAAAGTTCTAAATAAATTAATAAAATAAGGAATAATAAAAAAACACTAACTAATATGTTTACGCACATAATGTTAGTGAAATTAAAATTTTAATTATTTAGTATTTAATAAATAATTAATCATTTGATTTATAACGGACTTATCTCTCTCATTTAAAAGTTCGTATTTATCAATTGTATTAGGTGAATTAATAAGACCTTTAAATAAATTTACAGAAGAACAATTAGCGGTATTACATATGTTGATTGCATTATCTACACTTATACCAACTTTTCCATTTTCTACTTGTGATAGAAATTGTGGATTAATATTTAATTGTTCAGCAAATTCTTCCTGTGTTAAATTAAGAGCTTTTCGAATTTCTTTAATATTTTGACCTAATATTATATTACCTGTACTGTTATCCATAGATTTTTTCATTATTCCACCTCGATAAATAGTATAGCCAAGAAATTAAAAAAACTGAAATATTTGAAAACTTTAATTTTTAAAACAATATATAGTTAACAACTATAATAAGTATAAAAAATTTTATTAAATATAGAGGTAATAATTATAAAATAATAAACTAATTCTAATCAAAAACTCGAATATAAAAAATGAAATTGAAAGGAGCAGATAGATGAATAAAGAAAGTCTATTAAGTTTTCTTTACAAAGAAAGAGAATTTGATATATTAACATTAGAAAAAAATGATAAGAAAAATTTAAAAGAATTATTAAAAGATAGAGATATTAAAAATAAGCAATTAGAAATTGCTGTAAATAACATTCCAAATGGATTTGAAAATATTATTAATAACTTAGAAAAAGCAATTCAAGAAAAATTAGAAATAGAAAACAGTATAAATGGTTATTTTAGTGAAAAGGCTTATAAAGAAGGTTTTTTTGATGCAATAAAATGTATTATGAGGTGTATCGATAATGAGAATAATAATGAACATAAAAGAAATTAGAAAGAGCAAAAAATACTCTCTCTTTTGTCAAAATTTCAAAAATCTTTCAAAAACACTTCATTGTTTTTAGAAAATTAGAAGATATAATAGTAATATGAAAAATTAGAAAATAAAGAAGGAAATAAAAAGCCTTCTTTATTTTTTTCTAAAAACGAGATAGGAGGATTTTGTTATGAATAGTAAAGAAAAAATTAAAAAGATAGGAGTAGGAATTTTTTCTGCAATTGCACTAACTATAATTAAAGCAAATTATGTTTTGGCAGAAACTGTATCTATTAATTCAAATGGTGGAAAAATACGAGAATCTGCTGTTGGTAAAGGCATATTTAATATGGCACAAGATGTGTCAGGAACTCTTAGATGGTTAATTCCAGTTGTATCTATACCATTTATATTATGGTTTCTATTTAAGATGTTTTCAGGTGAAGAGCAAGAACAACCAAGATATAAGAAAAAACTTATTACAACACTAATTATAGTAATGGCTTCAACATTAGTAACTGTAATTGTTAATTTAGTAATGGGATATTTTAGTTAAAGTGAGCAAGTAGAAAACGGAGGTAGAGGAAAATGACCAAAGAAATTGTAAAACTATTATCTGATTTTATTGGATCTTCTGCTACTACTATTGATTCATTTTTAAAAGCTTTATATTACTTTGCCTTTTATATAGAACAACAATTTAGAGATATAAATATTAATTGGAATGATGTATACAAAGTAATTTATGAATATGCAATTATAATTTTAGCTATAGTCTTTATAAAAAAGATGATTCAAACCTATTTTCTGTGGAAATCAGGCGAAGATGATGTTTCTCCAGTCCATGTACTTCTAGGATTATTTGAAGCAATAACTGTAATGCTATGTTTCGGGTATTTTTATACTTTTTTTGTTCAAATAGGTGGAAATATATATGAAAGTATAAGTAAAGCTATGGTAGGAAGAGGCGATTTTTCTATAAATGATTTAGCTAAATGGTGTAATAGTGGTATATTTTCGGCAATAGTTTGTTTGATTTTAGTAATAGAATTTTTAGTAATTATTTGGCAATTAATTAGAAGAGGTATAGAACTTTTAATTTTAAGGTTAATAATACCATTTACAGCGATAGGTTTACTATCAAGTAATGGTGGCTCTTTTGCTATAGTAATAAAGAAATTTCTACAAAATATATGCACTATAATTCTTCAACTATTATTAATAACTCTGGCAATGGTTCTAGCCTCAAAAAATCATTTAATTTATGCAATTGCTGTATGCCTAATATGTAATCAAACCCCACAATTTTTACAAGAATTTATATTGTCAGCACAAGGTTTTGGTGCAGGTAAAAAAGTAAACAGAGCGATTGATACTGTACACGATGGTTTAGGAGCTATTGCGACTTGGAAATCTATGAAATCAGGAAAAATACAAAATAAGTGAAAGGATGGAAAGAAATATGGAATCTAGTAATTTGCAAGCAATTTTAGACTTTCTATATGCTCTAGGAATAATAACATGTGTAATGTCAATTTTAATATCACTGTTTAAAGGTCTGATGAATAGTGATGAATTTCCTTCACAAATAAAGAAAATAAAAAATTCTTTAATAGCGGTAGTATTAATTATAACAATTTCAACAACTTTTTCTGTTATGCAAGGATATTATTTTAGTAATGGTGTTTCGTATACAGATAATACTTATTTTGGAATAGGTAAACTTCCAAGTAATACAGGTCTTGAATTTATTAATGACAACACATCTTTAAATGATAATGACAAAGAAGGAAGAGAAGTTGTTATTATAGATGGAGAAAAATATGTTGTAACAAGTAGAGATAAAAAATTATACGGAAAAAAACATGATGATGGTTCATGGACTTGTATTAATATGTGGGTATATGGATATGAAGATATGAATGTTTGGGTAGATGAGCTTAAATATTTTAATGATTGTCAAGGTTTTTCAAGTGGTAGTGATTTAACTACAAAAGTTCAACTGTATCGTGTTCATAAAAAAGAATATTACAGCTTTGCAGGTGTTGATGAAAACGGAAAAAATGGAAAGAAAATAGCTGAATATTTGTCTGTATCAGAGCAAAATTCATCTACAAGATTTTCAAAAAATACAGGATATATAATTAATTGGCACAGTTATGATGAAGTTAAAAGAGATGTTGAAAGTGGAGAGTGTTATAAAGTAGGTGTTTAAAGGAGTGGATGGTTATGGAAAATCAAATAGAATTTTATATACCAAAAAATGTTTCGACTAGATTTGAAATTATAAAAGGAATTGGAATAAAAGAGCTTATATACACAGGCATTTCAGCTATCTTAGGTGTAATTATTGCAATTATATTAAATAGTTTTAATACAAATTTTTTAGTTTCAACAGGCATTGTAGCAGTTTGGGGTGGAGGAACTTTTGTATTAAATATTAAAGATAATAATAATCAATCAGTAATATCTATAATTAAGTTTATTGTACGTTTTTATTCAATACAAAAATATTATAAATATGATAAAAAAGATGAAATTGAATTTAATAATTTATTTAGTGATGATAATTTCGCTCAAATATAATTCTTTAAGAAAAGAGGTAAAATTATATGTTTAGTTTTTTGAAAAATAGCAAGACCAATTCTTTATCAATAACTGTAAATGAGTTTTTAAAAATAAAAGATATTAGACAAGATTTTTTATATACAACAGATGGATTTATTTTTACATATATTCAAGTATTTCCACAAAATACTAGATTAAAAACTCATAATGAGCAAAGTTTAATTGCACTTAATTTAGCAAGAGAATTTTCAATTGAAACAGAAAGTTTTAGTATATACTTAACAAATAGACCAGTAGATGTTTCTAAAATGACAGATTATCAAGCAGAATTAATGCAAAGAGAAACAAATACTCAAATTCAAGGATTACTTCAAAAGAGAATAGAAGGTTTAAATATGCTATCTAATACAGGTATAGCACTAGAAGAGGAAATTTATATAAAAATTTGGGAAAAAGATAAAGATGGAGCTGAAGATAATTTAAATGCTAGAAAAAATAGATTAGCTTCAGAACTACTAAATGCAGGGTTTAAAACGAAATTTTTAACTGAAAAAGAACTGCAACAATTATGTGATAGTTTTACAAACCCTGATACAACAACAGAAAATAGTCAAGATTATTATCATTTACGGAATTGAATAAGTGTATGTAATAATAATCAAATTTCAAAATGATTTCAAAATCACTTCATTGTTTTTTATTTTTATACAATTATAATTATATTATAGATAAAATATAAAATTTGAGAGCAGGAATTTTCCTTCTCTCTTTTTTGCACTAAAACTAGGAGGGTAAAAGGATGAATAAAAAACAAATTGAAGTAATGTCAGTAAATGAAAAGTTATTAGAACTAATAGCACCACAAAACTTAAAAGTAAAAAGAGATGTTATAGAAACAGGAGATAAAATATCAAGAATTTATTTTATAAGCGCATATCCAGAAAAACCGAATTTAGGATGGATTTCATCTATTGCAAATACTAAAAATACAGTACTTTCAATTTATGTGAATCCAGTAGACCCACAAGCTTTTTTAGATGGATTAAAAAAAGGCACAAACTCAGATAAAAACATTTACAATACAACAAGAGATGAAGTTGAAAAAATAAGAGCAGAAGCAAGATATAGGTCATCTATAAGAATTATCGAAGATATTGAAAATAATAATAATTCTTATGTATATGTTTCAATTTTAGCTCAAGTATCTGGCATTAATGAAAATGATTTAGAAAATAATTGTAAACTTTTCAAAAATAGAGTAGCAGGCTTAGGTTTAAGAGTTCGTAGCTGTGCTTTTAATATGGATAAAGCCTATAGACAAATTGCACCATTTGGTATGCAAGATAAAGAACTTTTTAAAATGTCGAAACAAAATATGCAAATTGGCACATTAATGTCAGGTGAGCCTTTTTCGGGTTCTGGATTTGCGGATAAGACAGGTTATTATTTAGGTTCTGATGAATCTGGAAGAATGATTGCACTAGATCCTTTTTATAAATCTGATGATAGAGCAAATAGTAACTTTGCAGTAGTAGGTCAGTCAGGTGGTGGAAAGTCTTATGCAGTTAAGAAAATCATTCTTAATGAATATATATCAGGAACAAAAATAGCAATTATAGACCCAGAAGATGAATATAAAAATATGTGTAGAAATATAGAAGGCTCAAAATGGATTGATTGTTCAGGAGGTATTGGAAAAAATGTTGGTAGAATAAATCCTTTACAAGTATACAATTTATCAACAATTGATTTAGAAGATGAAGAAGAAGGAAAAAAATCAGCTTTAGCATTACACTTTCAAAACTTAGGAACATTTTTTAGTTTATATTTTAAAAATCAGTTATCGGTAAGAATAACAGCTATTCTTAATGAAACATTAGAAGAATTGTATAGAAATTTTAATATTAATTGGGAAACTGATATTTCGTTATTAAAAAATACTGATTTTCCAATAATGGAAGATTTATATAATTTATTTATAGAAAAGCAAAAATTAACAATGAATAATAGGAAAGAAGATTACGAAAATTTAGCGTCTATTATAAGAGAGCTTGCAATTCGGAGCAGATTCTCAAATGTTTAATGGTTATACAAGTATAGAAGATGATTCTAATTTTATGGTACTAGATACATCAAATATGGAAGGCAGTAAAGAGAATGTAAAAAGTTGTCAATATTTTAATATGCTTAGATTTTGCCAAAATTCTGCATTTAGAGATAGAAATGAAAGGTTTATGGTAATAGCTGATGAAAGTTATTTATTACTAGACCCAAAAGTGCCACAAGGAATGGAGTTTTTAAGAAATTTTAGTAAAAGAGCCAGAAAATATAATTGTTCACTAGTTGTTATAACACAGAGCATAATAGACTTTTTGGCAGAAAGCATAAAACAGTATGGACAAGCTCTTTTTGATAATTCTACATATAAGTTATTCTTTGGAATGGACGGAAAGAATCTTAAGCAAGCAAAAGATTTATGGAATTTGACAACAGAAGAAACTAATCTTTTATCAAGTAAAGTTAGAGGTCAATGTCTATTATTTATAGGTTCTTCGCGTATGCTTTGTAGAATTAAAGGTCAAAGTTGGGAAAAACCATTTTTAACAGGTGGAGGAAAATAGAAGAAAGAGGTAGTAGTTATGGAATTTTCACCTATGTTTTATATAAAAAATTATAAATATTGGGTAAGAAATCAGATAAGATATAAAATTGCAGTTGTATCCATTATTGTTATAATTGTTCTCACTGCATACTATGTTATAGCAGGGTTTGATTCTGGAAGTGCTACAAAAGATACTTCATCAGATTCAGATATTAAACAAGCCCAAATTGATGAACAACCTAATATTGATTCAACACAAAGTTCAACAGAAGTTAGTCAAACTCAATATGAGAATATGATATATAAAGGTGGTACTTTACCATTACCTTTTCCAGAAGACGATGTTGTATTAACATCACCATTTAATCCTTATAGAAAGCACCCAATTTCAGGAGCAATTAGAGCACATAAAGGAATTGATATCGTCGGAAAAAAAGCTACACAAATTTTAGCAGTAGCAGATGGAAAAGTAACAGTTTCAGGTTTTGATAAAGCTGGATATGGTAATTGGGTAGAAATTCAACACAATATAGATGGTAAAATTATTTTTACAAGATATGCTCATATGAGAGATACACCATTAGTTAAGGCAGGTCAATATGTTACAGCAGGAACAGTTATTGGAATTCAAGGAAAAACTGGAGGCGCTACAGGAGAACATTTACATTTTGAAGTACGAATAAATGGAGAGGCAATAAATCCATTACCATATTTATTAGGAAAAGAAACTATTACAACATATCAGAAATGGTAAGAAAGAGGTAATTATGAATGAAAATAATAAAGGTGAGATTGTTAGAATAATTATTTTTGGGATAATAGTAGTGGTACTTTCTGTATTTGCTATTATAGTGCATAAGAATTTTCAATTTGATGTAAAAGGAAATAGTTTTAAGATTAATATAAATGACTTGCCAATAAATAATTTAGATGAAAATAAAATTGAGCAGATTGAAGGTGTGAATGGAATTTATTACTATAAGATGGAAGATTATGGAGATTTTCAAATTTAGTTATTTTTAAGAGTTATTGACATTACATAAAATATTAATGTCTGAAATATTTTATACAGAGTCAATTCATAAAATAGTAGTTTTTATTATAAAAAGTCAAACAAAGCTCTCAAATAAAAATGAGAGCTTTGTAATAATTTAAAAGTTAGTAAGTTAGTAATAATTCATCAAACCACCTCGTTTTAAAGCAAAATCAAGGAATCAGGGAATCTGTAAATATAAAACTTGACTTATTTGACATAATACAGTATAATGAATATATGATTGGGAGAATATTTCCATGAAACACTTCATTAGAAGTGGTGTATGTTTAACCTTAATATCTGAAAGGAGTTTTACACTATGCTAAAGGAACCCAAAAGATTCTCACCGGGTAAAATCTGGAAGGAATCAATTAGTCCACAAGAACTTGAGAGTTGGGTACGGTTTGTACAAGAAAAAGCCTTCGAAACTTTGAAAGAAGCTGGAGAATCCGTGCTTTCCGTGGATGATATCCATCTGACAGTATCTGTGGAATATCCAACGCTCGATTACCGTGATAGCAAATTTAAGAGAAAGATTTCAGTTATCACGACAAGAACTGGAGGGTTTACTTCTCAATTTGATATTGCATGTTTTTCAAGAAATGTTGATGCTATTAAGACTTTTGAAGAATATGCAAAATTCAAAAAAGCAACAAAGGTTTGTGAACATAATGATCGCTTCGAGACAAGAAAAGAAATAACTGTTGCATAAGGTAAAAAAAGAAAACTTCCTTTTGTCATATACAAAAGGTTTCAAAACAGTCTCTTTCATTAGAGGCTGTTTTCATAATTTATAGAAATAAATTAAATTGGATTACAATTTTCTAATATTTTGTAAAAGTAGGACAATGCATTTTTTTTAACAAAGCAGAAATTGAGCAAATTTCAAAAACACTTCAAAATCACTTCATTGTTTTTGGTTAATAAGAAGATATAATTATAGTATAGAAAATATTAATCAAATCCCCCCAGATTAATATTTAAATTATAGGAGAGAACAAATTATTTTGTTTTCTCTTTTTTAATAGAGGAATAAAATGGAGAAAGAAAATAAAAAGAAAATAGAAAAATTAATTTATGTTGGAAAAACAAGGAACAATCAATTAGAAAATATTGTTAGTGAACAAGGAATTATTATTGTTACAAGGTTATTAAATGAATATAACATTACAGACATATTTAGAGAAGATTTAAGAGCTATCAATAATGTTGATTATTTAGTATTAGATTTATCAGCTTTTGTAAATTGTTCTAAAAATGAAGAAATTTTAAGAAATCTAGATAGATTAAGAGGAAATTTTGATTTTAGAATAATAATAATTGCTTCAGGTTTTGGAAAAGGTAATGAACTATTAGCACAATGTTTTAATATGGGTATTTACAATTTAGTAACAGCTTTAAATGATATGCAAATGTATGATCAATTAAAAATATGTTTATCTGAAAAAGGTATGACATATGCTCAAGCAAGTCAGTTTAGAATAGATATTTTATATCAGAAAACATCAAGTAATTCTGTAATAAAAACTGAGTTTAAGAAAGTAAAACAAGATATATCCATTGGAGTTCTAGGAATAACTAGGCATATAGGAGCTACTACATGGGCTATTAATCTATTACATTTTCTTAATGAACTTCCAAATGTAAAAGCTTGTTTGATTGAGGCAAATAACCATAAGGATATTGAAAATTTAGCTGATTTAAATGAAATAAACAAAATGGGAATTGAACATTTTACATCTACAGGAGAAGTAAGAGTAGGTGGAATGGAAATGTTTTATGATTTATCAAAAATAGGAGATATTACAGCACAAAAATACGATTTTTATATTTATGACTTTGGCACAACTTCAGAATTAACTGATTCAGAACTTGCCTCGTTTTTAAATAAAGATATTAAATTTATAATATTAGGCTCTAGTCCTTGGGAATATAAATATATTTCTTCAACATTCGAAAAAATTAGAATTTCAGAACAACAAGATAGATTATATTTTATTTACAATTTTGTTAAAAGGGAAGAACAAAAAGAAGTAAAAGCTCAAATGGGAAGTTTTAATGTTTATTTTAACGAGTATCAACCTGATGCTTTTGAACTTAAATCTAAAGCTTATTTAGAAGAAATTTTAAAAAGATACTTAACAAATTCATATTTCGAAGAAGAAACTAAAAGTAAGAAAATTAATTTTAATGAAATATTAAAAAGAATTGGAGTGAAAAAATATTATGAAAATAAAAAATGATGGTTTTTATGAGAGATATAAAAAAGAGCAAAAAGCTAAAGTTAAAGAAAAACAAATGAGGAAAAAATATAACATAAGTGATGACAAAGTGGTTATTATTCAAGAAAAGTCAAAACTTGATAAATTCGTAGTACATATATCTAATATAGTAGCTTTCATATTTAAAAGTATAATATATATGCTTATTTTAGTATTATCAAGCATAGGAGCTACTGTTGTAATAAATGAGAGCTTAAGAGCTATATTTATTGAATTATTAAGTGCAATTGTTTAGTAAAAATAAATGGAGGAAAGTTTATGGAAAGAATTATTAAATCAATGTTAATTATAAGTTTTACAATAGTTTTATTAAATGTTTCATCAACAGTTTGGGCTAGTAGTACAATAGAAAAAACAATACAAGAAAAAGAAAACTTTAATATTAATTCGGTAGCTCAAGAATTACAGGAAAATGGAAAAAAGTATATTTTTAGTGAATGTAGAAAATGCGAGATTGTTGAAGATACAAAAATACAAACATATACTTCAGAAGAAAAAATATTAAATTCTAATAACAGAAAATGTTTAGATACACAATTTAAAAATACATATATTTATGAAGATGAAAAATATAAAGGAGAATTATTACTAAAAAATTATAGTATTCAAGAAATAGATAATGGTTATCAAGAAAAAATAGATAGTAAATATATTTTTTATAATAATCTTCCTACTAACGATTTAGAACAAATTGTTAAATCAAGAATAATTGAAGGAAGAGAATATGTACTTATTAATGTAGATTGGTATGCTAATAATACATCTAATATAGATGGAACTACTGTTCCAATATCGTATAATGGAACAGCTTTATATCAATGTGTAATAAGAATAAATAATCCAAAAACATATAATGTACAAGCTGTCTATGAAGGAGAAGTAAAGCCTAAAGAGGTTAAATTTAATTATGTTTTAACATATACCGAAGTTGCAGATGAAGAGCAAATTTCAGAAGATACCAAAAATCATATAGCACCTGTAGCAATAGCTTCAGGAGGAATGATTTTCATATGCATTTTGGGAGTTTTGCTAGATAAGAATGCTACAGTATACAATGTGCAAAAAGGGAAGTTGGTAAAATTAAAATCTAAAAGAATTAGGGCAAATTCTGTAATTAATATAACTGATTGTGAAAATATTTCTGGTAATTGTTTTATTTTAAGTATAAAAGAATTTAGTTACCCAAAATTAAGAGGTAAAACAGTATATGTTCAATTTAATAATCAAAAGAAAGAAATTATACTAACAACAAGAAAAATTTGCTTTAAATTTTAAATATGGAGGTTATTTCGATGAAAAAGTATTTAGATAATAATTTTATTTTAACTATTATCTTGATGGTTTCAATTATAGTTGCTTTCATATTTTCTTATGAGTTTGATAGAAATTTATATGTTGGAGCAAATGAAATTGCTAGAGCAGTAGAAGTAAAAGAAATTATTAAAAATGATGAGATTATAGATAAAATAGAAATAAAATATGATTGGCAGATAGCAATTCCAAAAATAAATCTAGTTGCACCAATAAAAGAAGGCTCTGATACTCTTACATTAAGAAACAATGTAGGTCATATTACAGGAACAGGACTAAAGAGTGGAAATATAGCATTAGCAGGACATACAAATACAGCTAATTATAAAAATGGAGTTTTTTTCTTTGATAGAATTGATGAATTAAATTTAGAGGATAGAATTTATTATAGAATTAATAATCAGGACTATGTTTTTAAAGTACAAGATAAAAAAGTTGTTTCTGAAAACGACTTGTCTGTATTAGATGAATGTGAAGGTGTAAAACTTACTTTAATTACTTGTATAAAAGGGCAATATAACAATAGATTAATTATTGTTTTCATAGAAGATGATAACTTACAAATATAAATAAGGGATGTGTGACAAATGAAATTTAATAAAACAGGATTTTTTTATACAATATTTTTTATAATTACTATTACAATTTCTATAGCATTATCTATTTTATTAGCAAATGTTTTAAGCCTTATTTACAGCCCTAATCCAGAAGAGATTTTAACATTAAATGTAGATATTATGATTAATAGACTTTTTTCAGAAGAAGCTGTAAATCAAATGTTTTGGATAATACTAGCAATGTTTGGATTATTAATATTTATTTCAAATTATAAAAAATGGTTTGGATTGAAAGATTATAAATCAAATGTATATAAAGTAACAGATAATATAGAAATTCCTGTACGAATAGGAAATAAACAAACACAACAAGGCTCTTCTTGGTGGCTTTCCTCTAAAGAATTTCCAAAAGTATTTAATATTAATACTGTTGACCCTGAAAATCAGACAATAAAAAAGTTGTTATATAATGCAGATGAAGAGACCAAAGCAATTAAAAAAATAGAAATTTCACATATTATAGTTGAGGATAAAGAAATAATTGATGAGTCTAAATTGAAAGATAATATAAAAACAGAATTTTCTAAAATATCTAAAAAAGATATTCCAAAAGAAGATTCGAAAGTTTTTAAAAAGGGTGGAATAGTATTAGGCAAAACAGAAAGAAAAGTATTTAAGAGGACATCTAAATTTCCTTTTATAAAATTAAGAAAAGTAGAAGATATATACTTTGTAGGAGATAATGTACATACATTAACTGTAGGAGCTACTCGTTCAGGAAAAACTCGTTGTTTAGTTATAGAAAGTATTTATAATTGTGCATTGGCAGGTGAATCAATGATAATAAGTGATCCTAAAGGGGAACTTTTTGAATATACATCTGGAGGATTAAAACAACTTGGTTATAATGTAGTAACACTAGATTTTAAAAATCCTATGAAAAGCAGTTGTTATAATTTTCTTCAACCAGTTATTGATGAAATAAAAAAGGGAAATGTTGCACAAGCTCAAAATAAAGCATCTGATATATGTGAATCTTTAGTAGGTGAGGCAAAACGGAGAAAAAATTTGGAATGATGGAGAAAAGTCTACAATAAAAACAGGAATTATGGCTGTATGTATGGAAGCTCCTGAAATGTATAAAAATATTACAAATGTTTATTACTTTTTAAGTAGTATGTGTAAAGAACAACAAGATGGCTCTTTATTAATGGATAAATTTTTAGGAAATATACGAAGTGGAAGCCCTACTAGAGCTCCTAATCCGAATCACCCAGCAATTGCTTCGTTTGCACCTGCTAGCATAGCACCTTCAAAAACAAGAGCTTCATTTTTTACTTCAGCACTAAACAGTTTGGTTTTATTTTCAGATGAATATATAGCTAGTATGACAAGTAAAACAGAAATTAGAGCAGAAGATTTGGCAAATAAAAAGACAGTTTTATATATGATTCTTCCAGATGAGAAACTTACTTTTTATAGTTTGTGTAGTTTATTTGTAAATCAAATTTATCAACAATTGGTAAATATTGCTGATAGTAATGGTGGAACATTAAAAAATAGAGTAAATTTTATATTAGATGAATTTCGGGAATTTTAGCGCGATTCCTAACTTTGGACGGATTCTTAACTGTTGGAGGAGGAAGAAAAATAAGATTCAATTTATTTTTGCAATCATTTTCACAACTTAATAGTAAATATGATGAAAATACAGCACAAAATATTTTAGATAATTGTCATATTTGGACATATTTAAAAACTTCAAATGATACAACAGCAGAGAAAGTTAGCAAAAAACTTGGAACTTATACTTGTAGCTCATATTCGGAAAGCAATTCAGGAAATATTGGAGGTTCTTCTATAAACAAATCAAAATCTATGAACTTAATTCAAAGAGCTTTATTAACACCTGCTGAAGTATTAAGAATAAATAGACCATATCTTCTTGTTATGTATTCAGGGCAAAACCCTGCAATGACACAAGCTCCTGACTTATCAAAATGGCTATTTAATCGTTTATTATCTTTGGGAGATGAAGAGTTTTGCACGAAAGTAAGAATAATTAGAGAAACTGCAAGAGAAGAGCAAAGGGATAGTCAAATTCAAATTTGGGATATAGATAAAGAAATTCAAGAGGAATTAAGAAGAAAAAAAGAAATTAAAGAGCAAGCAAGAAAGAAAGCAAGAGATGAAACAAAATTTGGTTATAGAGCTCCTATCATAGAGTCGGACAAAGATAAAATTTATGAAAATATTGAAATGAGAACTAATATAGATGAAAATACAGATTAAAATTATATGTGATAATTTGTTAAAAAAAGGTAATAGGGAAATTACATATTGCTATTTATTAGCCAATATATATAGTTTATAGCTAGATTTACTAATTTTTTGATAAGTATATTAAAACTAGGAGATTTTTTTCATATTTCAAAATTCTTTCAAAATCATTTCATTGTTTTTATAAAATTAGAAGTTATAATTGTATTATAAGATTTATTATTAAAACATAAATCACTCCTCTCATTTAGTTATGTTAAAAATTAAATCTTTAAAGGCAGAAAAAACTAAGAAGTTTTCTGTCTTTTATTTTTTTATTAAGGAGGTCGTATATGGAGAACAATAAAAAAATTACTTACAAGATAGATAATTCCAAATTTACAAAAGAAAATATACCTTTTAAAGTTTACTATACTTTAGAAAGTAAGGAAGGAGATTTATCATATTGCTTAGAAAATTTTGAGGGGCAAAGTCTTAACATAAATGAATTAAATGGATATGAAAGTATGTTACTAAATATGTGTTTTTCTAATTTTTATAATAATAAAGAAATAGAAAATGATTATCAAGATATAGTTACAATAGAAGAAGTTCCTAGAGCTATAAAACAAGGTCAAAATATAAGATATGAATTATATAAGGATTTATGTTTTTCAAGAAGTACTTCTCCTTCGAACTTAGGATTTATATTTACAATAAATAAATGGGTTGAAGATTTTGAAAAAGATATGTTAAAACCTGCAATAGAAGAGCCAGAGTTGTTTGATGATTATATAGAATATAAAGTATTATCAGAAATAGCTAAAAAAGAGGCTAGTAGAAAAGGTTCGTATGGAAATTTAGAGGCTACGATGAGCAGGTATCTAGGAAAATATAAAGTTAAAGATTTCAAAGAAAATAAGGTTTTAGATACTTCTATGTATAACAGAATAAAAGATGTATATGATAAGGCTTTAAATAAAAAGGTTTTAGGTTATTATAATGAGTTGTTAGAAAAAATTCCTGAAAAATATAAAGATAAATATTTTAATTTATTAAAGTATAATGAAAATAAAACAGAATTTGAGAATTATTATGATTTGAATATAAAACGAACGATTTTAGAAAACATTGAAAAATTTGAATCTATAGATTCAAAAGTTAAAGTTTTAGTTCTTTGGTCAGAAAAATCTAGTATCTTTGGTACTTGGGATAATTTAAACCAAAAAGATGACCCAAAGGTATATACATTAAAAGAAATGGATAGGTTAGTATATCAAAATTATGTGGAAGTTACAGAGAAGGATTCTGGATATGATAAAACAAGATTTCTAATTTTAGTTGATACTGATGAAAATATAGTTTTATCTGCTAATGATAGAATAGATGTCGGTGATCCATATACAAATAATTTTACGAATTTTATGAAAGATTGTTATGGAAAAGAATATGTAAAAGAGCTAAGTGAATTTGATGGTTACTTAAAAAAGCAACTTAATATTGAAGAAGAGGAGGAAATATAAATGGGACAAAACTCACAAATATATATAATATACAAACAGAAGTTATAGCTCACCAATTGTAGAAGTGTGCCATAAGAGGCACACTTTTATAATAGGTGAGCTATATATTTTATAAAATTTTTTGTTGTAGGTTTATAGCCATAATAGCTTGAAAATTTTTTACAAAAAATATCAAAGTTTTCTTTAGAACTATAAATAAAATTAAGGTATTTATCTATTATAGAATGAACAGTTCTTGCATTTTTTTCATTATTAATATCTTTAACTTTTTCTAAAATATTATCTAATTTTAATTGAGGTTCTTTATAAGAAATAAGAATAGCACTTTTTAGAAGTTTAGTTCCTTTGCTACAAGAATCGAATTTTAGTTCTTTTAAAATATTATCAATTTTAACTTCAATAGTGTTTTCATTTGGTTTGATTTCACGAATAGAATTAATTAGTTTAGATATATCAAATGGTTTGGAATAAATCATTTCAACTTTTGAGATATTTGAAATTTGGGCTCTATAAATAGTAGAGCCAGAAAGAATAATAACATTTCTTTTTGTATCATATGTTGATATTTTTTCAAGTAATGTAATACCATTGATACCAGGCATATTGAGATCTAAGATGAGTACATCAGTATGGATATCTAAGTATTGTTTTAATGCAATATTACCATCATGAGATAGGTTAATTATTTTTAAGTCTTTTTCTTGTGTTAACATATAGGCTAATTGATTTGCCTGTTCAATATTGTCATCAGCAATCATAATAGTTATCATAATTCCCTCCTTAATATTTATAATTAACATAAAAAAGAACTAAACATAATATATCATATAAAAATGAAAAAATCAATAAAACCAGTACTTTTGCGAATTATTTTTGCTAAAATTTTACGTTTTTTTACGTTTTCTTTACGTTTTTTTACGTTTTTTACATTTTACATAAAAATTATAGTAAATTACTGTCAGGAACTTTATACAAAGTTTTAGGAGTAAAACGAAAGAGGTTTTATATACTTTAGAAAAGTAATTAATACACTTTTTATAAACTTTGATATAAGGTGGTGATTTTATGTATAAATAATAGTTAATAAAAATGGAATAATTCTATAGATTACTCCTAGAACTTTGGTGTAAATACTAAGTTTCTAGAAGCGTGATTTATATTGTATATATTAAATAAAGATGAAAAAGCAGTACTAAAGATTATTATAAAAAATGCAAGAAATGATTTTTTTAGAATTAATAAATATATCTTTGTAGAAGAAAGCCTAGATGAAAAAGAAGTGCTTTTAAATGAAAGTGCTATTTTAGGTTATGAAGAAGACTTTGAATACAAAGCCCAAATTGATGAGCTTGAAAATATTTTTGAAGATGAAAAAATATATAATATAGTTGGAGCATTGACTTATAACGAAAAGTCGGTGCTCTATTTTTATTATGTAGAAGAAAAAACATAAGAAGAAATTGCCCAAATAATGTTTTCTACATCAGAAGCAATTAGATCAAAGAGAAGAAGGATTATAAATAAGATTAGAAGGGAAGTTGATAAAAATGTTTAATAATTATGATTTAACAGATAATGATGTTATGGATATAGTAAGAAGATATGATGGATTGATAAATAAATATAGTGAAATACATGGAAAAATAGATGAAGATTTAAAGCAATTTATTGTTATGGAGATTTATAAAAAACTTACTAAAAATAGGGAGAAATAAAAAAATTTGAAAAAAATTTTAAAAAAGCGACCGAAAATTAAAAAAATTTCCGTTCTTAATATTAGAAGGGAAGTGATGAAATATGAGTTTTTTTGAAATTAAAGAATACATAAGACAAAAAAGAATTCAAGCAAAAAAGAGAAGAAGAACTTTGCATTTTATGAAACTATATAATCTAAAAAATAGAAATGAGAAAAAACACTCATTAATTTTGTAGAGTAAAAAAAGTGTTAGCAAAAAGTTGCAATAAGGAGAGCTACAGATGAAAACAAAAATTAGAGAAATGTATTTTAATGAACAAAAGAAACCTGTAGAAATTGCAAAAGAATTACAAATACCTAAATATACAGTTACAAGAGTTCTTCAAAAGGATGCAAGGTATTTAGAAGAAAAACAAAAGAGGAAGGCTATAAATAAGATAAATCATATCAATAAAACAAAAGAATATATAAAAAACAAGCGAAAAATTATACAATTTCAAAACAAAGTAGATAATTTAATATTAAAACATATGCACAATCAAGCAAGTTTTGAATTGTCAAAAGGAAGAAAGTTATCAAATATGGCTTATAGAAATTGGAACATTAGTGCTTATAGCTATGATAGTAATAGAAAAAGATTTGTTTTTAAAAGCGAACTTGGAAGAAGTAGTGATGTTCCGAAATATATAAAATTATGAAAGTTGAGGTATAGAATGGACAATGGTTTGTTAAAAAGAATAATTGTTAGTTATGGTGCTTTGGCACTACATTCACTACAAAAATCGGCTAACAAAGATTATAAATTAAAAGATTTAAAAATAGAGGATTTCGCAAATGAAATAGAAGCAATGATTGGAGTATATCCAAAGGAAATAGCAATTGTAAAATATTTTAATTTAAAAGATGAAAAGTAGATTGGGAGGAAATTATGTTGAATTTTTTTGAGGCTATTAAAATTAGGTATCCTGAATATACAAGAGTTCTACCTATTACAGAAGATGTTAAAGACACTAAATATCTAGGGTTTAACGAAGATAAATATTCTGAGGAGGAAGAGCGATAAAAATGTGGATAGTATTATTTGTAGTAATAGCTTTAGGAATGTATTTAATAGTAGTTGGTGAAAACATGAATAAATCAGATTACGAAAGAAAAATGGAAGACGAAGAGCAAATGAGATTTTTTAAAGAGATAAATAAAATTTCAGGAGGGAAGTATGGAAACTATAAATTCAGAAAAAACTAAAATTTATAATAAAGATACTATTTCAATGTTTAGTTCATATCCTGATATTGTGGATATTAAACAACTAGCAGATATGTTAGGAATAGGAATTACTTTAGCTTATAGATTGGTAAAACAGAATAAAATAAGAACAATAAAAATAGGAAGAGCATATAAAATACCTAAAGTAAATGTTATTTCATATTTAATAGATTAAAAATAAAATTAGAATAGATTTTAATCTACTTTTATGTTAGTATTTAATTAAATCAATAGTAGGTTAAATATATTCTGTTATTTTTGAAAGGAGTATTTATGAATATAACAGCAAGCCTACAAATAAAGAATAATATTTATCAAGTAGTTTTAAATTATAAAGATGTTACTGGAAAAAGAAAGCAAAAATGGATTTCTACAGGTCTTTCAGAAAAAGGAAACAATAAACGATTAGCTAATCAAAAATTACAGGATATATTAGCAGATTTTAAAAAAAATCTGTATTGTGATAATTCAAAAACAGAAGATAAGTTATTTTCTACATATCTAAAAGAGTGGTTGATTTCTATAAAGAATACAATAGAAGAAAATACATATGACTCTTATAATGTTATAGTGAATAAGGTTAGTAATTATTTTTATGAAAAAAAAATTACACTTAATAATTTAAAACCTTCACAAATTCAAGAGTTTTACAATACATTATATGAGAAAAATTTAACTGGAAACACAGTTTTACATTACCATAATGTAATTAGAAAAGCACTGCAAACAGCATTAAAATTGGATTTAATTTTAAGCAATCCTGCTGATAAAGTAGAAAGACCCAAAAAGGAACAATATATCGGTAATTTCTATACACAGTCAGAATTAAATAAATTATTTGAAATAATAAAAAATGATCCGTTAAAAATTGTTATTTATTTAGCAAGTTTTTATGGGCTAAGACGAAGTGAGGTTTTAGGTCTAAAGTGGGAGGCTTTTAATTTAGAAGAAAAAACAATAACTATAAAGCATAAGGCAATAGAAACGAGGAAAGATAATAAGCGAGTTATTATTTTAAAAGATAAAACAAAAAATCAATCTAGTTATAGGACATTGCCATTAGTTGATGAAATAATTACACTATTAGAATCTCATAAAAAGCAAATTGATGAAAATAAGAAAATATGTGGAAGCAGTTATAATAAAAAGTATTTGGATTATATTTGTGTGGATTCAATGGGAAAGCTATTTAGACCAGAATATGTTACAGATCATTTTGCATTAATTATGAATAAAAATGCGGATATTTTAAGAAAAATAACTTTTCACGGTTTACGTCATTCTTGTGCGAGTCTTTTACTAGCTAAAGGTATTCCTATGAAGGAAATTCAAGATTGGTTAGGGCATTCTACATATTCTACTACTGCAAATATTTACGCACATTTAGAGAAAAATACAAAAAATAAATCTGCAAATGTATTATCAAATGTCCTTACATTTACAGATTAAAATTATGGCTGGGGTGGTAGGATTCGAACCTACGCATCGATGGGTCAGAGCCATCTGCCTTACCGCTTGGCTACACCCCAATTTTTATAAAAATATTTAAATAGTTAGATAAATGGTTAGATATTTTATGATTTTTAGTTTCATATAAGTTATTTAAATTCAGTAATGTAAGGCTTTGTTAAGTTTTTTGTTAAAACAAGATTACAAGAGTCAGAGTCCGATGCCTTACCGCTTGGCGATACCCCAATGTATGTTAGAATATTATCATAATATCAAATAAAAATCAATTAAAAAATTTGTATAAACATATTACCGTTCGATTATAACATATTTTAGAAATTTTCATAAAATATATAAATAATATTTTATGGAGGTTATAAAATGGCAAAAATATTAGTATACAACAATAGTACAGATAGATTTGAAACATATTATCGAGGTGAAAGTGAGCCAATGCCATATAATACAAATAATACTTTATTAGTAAGAGAGTTCAGAGGAGCAAGTAACAGTCCAACTTTATGGACAACAAAAAATACAATGTTATCATGGAACTCTCAAAGATATTTATATGGAGCACCAATACCAGTAGGTTTTGCTTTCAGAAGACCATGGGAGGGAGGTCACGGAAATCAGAGTCATGACTGAGTATATACAGTTGAACATATAAAAATTTGGGATAGAAGATAGATATAATTTGTGTTTTTAGATGGAAAAAATTATATAGGTGGAAATACGTTATTTTGTTAGAAAAATTTGGTAAAATAATATTGGTTAAAAACAATAAATTTGGAGTAATATATGAAGATTAATTTTGAAGAATTATTTGAAGAAAAAATTTTAAAAAGAGGTTACAATTATTATTTAGAAGATTCTGTACACGAGGTCAGTAAAGATGAAAACTGTTATGAAGGATTAGTATATGGAACAGAAATATATGAAGTACAGATAGAAATTGATAATAATGGAAATATAGAAGATATGAATTGTGATTGTCCGTATGCAGAGGAAAATAATTGTAAGCATATGGCAGCACTTTTATACTATCTTGAAAATGATGGACAAGTAGAAAACAAGAAGAAAATAAGAAATACAGATAGCTATGATAAAATAATAGATAAAATATCAGAAAATGAAATTAAAGAATTTGTTTTAGAAAAATTATATGAAAACTATAATTTTCAAAATGAATTTAGAAGTCATTTTGTACAATATTTTGAAAAGACACCAAAAAGAGTATACGAAAGAAGAATATCTCAAAGTATTTATCAGGCAATTGGAAGAAAAGGATTTATAGAATATAATGAAACTTATAAATTTTCAAATTTAGTGTATGATTATATGCAAGAAGCAAATAACTTAATAAAACATAAGGAATATGAAGCTCCATTTTGGATAGCTAGTTTAATATTAGAGGAACTTCCAGATTTACCTATAGATGATTCAGATGGTACTACTAGCTATGTAGAAAGTGAATGTGTAGA
This sequence comes from Clostridia bacterium, assembly GCA_017625035.1. Classification (GTDB taxonomy): domain Bacteria; phylum Bacillota; class Clostridia; order TANB77; family CAG-508; genus CAG-492. Next base: position 1,832 of record JAGALX010000006.1, on the reverse strand, counting down.
AGTTATAGAAAAAATATTAAATAAATGTAAAAGTGATATCATTAAAAACGAAATTTTTAAATGGATTACTGAAACAATTAAGAATGATACTTTAGGAGATTATTCTGATGGAATTGAAAAATTATTAGATGAATATTTTATAGAAGATAAATTTGTAAATGAAAGATTGAAAATATTAGATGGAAAAATACAGGAACTAAAATGATTTAAGGCAAATATATAAAATTAAATATAATGTTAGAAGAATTAAATAAAATATGAAAGTAGGAAATATTATGAACAATGATAAAATAGAAAAAATAATGGAACTTGATAGAAAGATAGAAAGTGTTGTTATGAAAACAACTTCTTGTTTTTGCTTTGGAGAGAAACAGAATTTAAATAAGTATGATAGACAAGTGCTTGAATATTATCAAGAAATCTTAAATTTAATTATAGAAATTACAAAAGAAGAAGGTATTAAAAACGTTGAATTAATTGATAATAAATATTTTAATGTAGAGAACACTGCAAGTATGATGATAGAAGGCTATATGTCGGTATTACAATTTTACGGAAATATTGATAGAGAAATTATGAAAAAAGAAATTCAAGTCATTAATCAAATTCAAGAAAATCTAGAATTAGATAATGATTTTGAAATCAAGAATAAAATAGAAATAGCAAATTGTTATTTTCATATTGGAGATGAAAATAAAGCTAGAAACTTAATATTAGATTTTATAAATTATAATCCAGATGAAGATGAGGCATATATGTGTATGCAAAATTGGTATATGTATGATAAGCCAGATATTAATAAATTAGCTGAGGTAATAGATTTTGCAGAAAGAAATAAACATATATTAATTACAGATTTTGGTTACGATAAACTGGTTAAATTTTATGATAGCATAGGAGATATTGAAAATAAGAAAAAATATCAAGAACTATATGATAAGTGGAAAAATAATAGAACAACAATAGAGTTTTAAAATAGTATAATTTGTACTCTAAATAAAAAAGCTCATACTGTATTGTATTATGTTGAACAAAAAAACTGTAGCTTATATATTTCTATATAAGCTACATTCTAAATCATAACTGCTTACCGAAGTAAGCCTTCTCGGTCATCTAATTAATTAGATATCCTCTTAATTAAATGATATTATATTTTTATGTAAAAATCAAGGAATTTATGCAAAAAGTATGGTAAAATCATTAATCTTTTTTCGAAGGTTTATATTTGAATAAATCGGATTCTAAAAAAGCCTTTGAGATATTATCTAAATCAATCCCTTTTATATTTCCTTTTTTCTTTGTAAAATCAATTCTTTCAATACTTATAGGACTAATATTGAATATGTTAACCCAACGTTTCATAGTTTTAAAATTATATATTTTTCCAAGCTCTATGTATGTTTTACTAGCAATTTGTTTTTCAGTTGGTTGTTTACTTGTAATAGGTAAAACTAGCAAAGTTTTACCTCCATTTTTTAATACAACAGCTGGATGTCTACCACTAAATTCTTCACCAATATTAAATCCAAATTCAACCCAAACTACATCCCCACGAATAATACATTCTTTGGACTTTTCAATAAATTCAGGAGAATTAATAATTATTTTAGTTTTCTTATCTATCCATTCAAGGTAATCTTTGGGAGTATTTCTTTTATTAGAAAAATCTTCTTTCTTATGTATTTCATAATATGTTTTTGATATATTAAAAGTGGACCAAAAAATCAATTGATTACAATTGAAAAATGGACCACTTTTTTTACATAATATCCAAGTACATGATAGAATGTATTTGGAGGTTTAAGGAGATGAAAAATTTAATGGATATATCA
>JAGALX010000045.1 GCA_017625035.1 Clostridia bacterium | reverse complement strand
TCAACTTTTTTGTTTACACTATTGCTAATAATATAGAAATTTGAAATATAGCTACTGATAAAATTCTTATTTTCCATTTTCAAATTTTAATTTTTTTTGGCGCTTAGCTTCAAATTTCCAATAACCATGATTACGATTTCGATGTTTTTTTTGAATCTTGTTTTGATTGTTTTTCATGTCTTGTTCAGCATTTAATATAATAGCTTTTTTTTCGTTGGAAACAAATTTAAGAAAAACATCATATAGGTACAGCCATCCATCGTATGAGATTTCAGTAAGCGTTGACTCTAATTTAATTTTTAAAAACTTGCAAATGCGTTTTTGTTGCTCATAAGTAAACAATTTTTTTGTTTTATCTTTGAAAGTATTTCCAGATGCTAAAAATATATATGACAGAAAATTTCTATAGTCTATCGCATCCTCAACATCAGCAGATGTTTTTCTTTGAAAGTGAGCAAAACATATTCGTGCATTTGGCACAGGATAAAAATCTGATGGTTTAAACTCATAAATCAATTCAGCGGAAAACCAAGGTTTGTATAAAAGAGACCTCAAACTTTCGTTATAAAAGGGCTGTCCAGAATACCTGAGAAAAGCCTCATACTGCATTATGAAATATATATCTTCAGGAGGATTATCGGCTTCAAATACCTTTTTCACAATATCAGCAGTTATGTTAAATGGAATATTTGCACATACTTTATATGGTTCTTTTACTGATATTTTATATTTTAAAAAATCCATCTCTATTATTTGAACTTTTTTAGATTCTTTATACTTTTCAGATAAAGTTTTCGCTAATTTCGCATCAAACTCTATTGCTATAACTTGCTTGCTTTTTTTTGCAAGTTCAATGGTAATAATTCCTTTTCCAGGACCTATCTCAATTATAATATCGTCGTTACAAATATTACTCTTTGATAACAAAGTCGCTACAAGTTGTTTACTATGTAAATAATTTTGCGAATGTTCTATTCCCATAAATACCTCCTTTACAAATTACTATCTGTTGTTATAATATCACAAAAAGAAAAATTACTCTATACTTTCGTATAAAGTAATTCAAAAATTGTAATTTTTTATTCTAAACTATCTACATAAGGAATTATGTATTTGTTTATCAATTCTGTTCTTATTTTAGGATTATATGATAATGAACAAGTGCTAGATATAACAATATTCTTTTCTGGAATAACTGCAACAAGCGAACCACCAACACCATTAGCACAATAAGAATCATATTTTCCTGTATTATATTCTTTTCTAATAATTTTCATTGTTTGATTTTTAGGATATATCCACCATAAATAACCATAGTTCTTTTCTCTTTCTTGTGTCATTTCTTTAATCCATTGTTCTGATACAATTCGTTTGCCATTATAGATACCTTTATTAAGAACTAACAGTCCGATTCTTGCAAATTCATCTGTTGTTAAACATAGTCCCCAACCAGTAATATAATAACCACTCGGATCATGTACCCAACCTCTATTATTCCTTGAATTATAAAATTCTAATTGTGATTCTTTATCGTGTATTTCTACATCAGGAATATCTTTTATTTCTAAATAATCAAATAAATTCTTTTGAGCAAATTCTTTTAAACTCATATTTGCTGCCTTTGTTAATATATTTGATAATATTTGAATACCAACAGTTGAATAATGAAAATGCTCTCCAATTTGTTCTTTTCCACCAATCAATTCAAGTATTTTTTCGCCCCAATTTTGACTTGTAAATACTTTTGTATAAGGCTCATATTTATACTTATATGGAACTCTCATTGTTAGGAAATCTTCTATTGTAACATCTTTTAATTGTTCTTGATTTCTTTTTAGTTTATATTCTGGAAAGAAATCTAATATTGTCTGATGAACACTTTTTATATATCCTTTATCTATAGCAATTCCTACAAGTATTGCTATAACACTTTTTGCTATTGAAAAAGTATGAACGGACTCATCTTTTGTAGCATTATTAAAATAATCTTCATATACTTTTTTATCATCCTTATATACAACTATTCCAAGAGTGTTTCCATATTCTTCATATACTACTTGTCTAATTTTATCTTTCAATAATATAACCTCCATATTATCTTTATAAATTACTTTTTAAAAATTCCTTTTAAAATATTCCTTTTAAAATATTTTCCATGCAAATGTTATATAATTCGTCTGCTTCTTTATATTCCAACTGTAGTTTTTGTATAATATCGTTTATAATCTTTTCTTTATTATTTTTTCCAACTATAAAATGGTTTTCTATTATTTGATTTAAAATATTGCATTCTCCTTCAGAACGATTTGTTTTCACCATTAAAACTTTTATATATTCTTCTTTATTCATTTTCATTTCCATACATCTTTCCTTTAGAATCTTTTTGTATTTCATATCCATATTCAAAAATATATGACATACTAAATATAATTAAAATTTCAAGTATGCTCATTAATTCAAAGCCTTCGCCACTTTCAGAAACTCCCAAGATTAAACCAAATAATGTTCCTGTTAATGGACTAATAATAATTAGTGCAATCAATAAATAAGACATTCTTTTTATGTAATTAACATTGTCCAAAGTAAAAGGTGTATTATTATCTTTTATATTAGTAAATAACTTTTCAACATAATTTAGTATTATTATCATAATTATTAAATCTACTAATAAAAATACAAATCCTGCTTCTAAATACCCTATTATTTCATATTTAGAATTATTATTAAATATGTCTATTATTTCTCCTGACGACATACTATCTTCTACATCTAATAATATTATATTAAAGACTTCTACCTTACTATCATCTATTAGTTTTATATTATCTGTTTTAAATGATAATTTATTTTCTTGTATTTCTACATTAGTTACAAGATATGGAATTAATAACATAGCAATTATTATAAATGGTATTGCTACTTTTAATACTATTCCTCCTATTTTACCTATTAAACTGATAACATTACTTAATGATTTAACTTGATTTTGCTTTTTTTCATTAAACTTAACTACACTCATAATTATTTCTTCATCTAATGAATTAATATCTGTTAAATCCTCGTGAACTAAATCATTTATCTTACAATGAAATATATTACATAATTTAAGGATCTTATCCATTTCTGGATAACTTTCTCCATTTTCCCACTTTGATATACTTTGTCTTGATACACTCATTTTTTCTGCTAATTTTTCTTGGCTCATTTTTGCATTTTTTCTTAAATTATATAAATTCTCTCCAAATTTCATTAGATTACTCCTCCTTCTTGTAGTTAATTTTAATTTCTTTTATAAAAAATTTCTATCAACTTTAGGTTGCATTTCTTCAATTTCTTTATTTGCAACTATAACTTTACACCTTTTTAGAATAATAATCATTTCTAAAAATTACTATTCATAGAAATTATATCACTTTTGAAATTTGTTATCAATAGAAGTAGGTGTATAAAAACAGTAGATACAAAATGACTGTATCTACTGCTTTTAAATTTACTTTATTATTACTTTAACAATCAGATTACTATGTCCATTTCCTGCTCCTTTTAATATTAACTCTTGACCATCTACAACTCCTGCTGGTATTGTAACTTGAATTTGTTTATCTTTAGTTTTAATTGTTTTAATACAACCTGCTGTAGCTTCTTTTTTTGTTATGCTGCATTTTTCATATATGTTGTCTTTTTCATTTACTGCAAATCCTTTTGTAACGTCATTAATTTTTAAATCTTTAATAAATGTATTATCAATCGCAGGTTTAGATAACTTTGTTCTATAACTTTTCACTCTATCCAGTAAATCCTGCATATCATCTAAATTATTCATTTCTTCCACCACCATTTTTAGCAACAATAATTTCTGTATCTGCATTTGAGGTTTCTCTATATAGAAATAATACTACATCTGATATATCTGCTATTGCTCTACTTCTTTTTAAATCTACAAGAGTAGGTCTTGTTTCTGCTCCTAATAATTGTGATAATACCAATATTGTTAATCCTAATTCTTCTGCTAATGCTCTTAATTTCGCTCCAACAGTTTCTACATCTGTGTCATTTATTAATTGTAGATAATCTATAATAACAAATCCTATGTTATGATTTTGTTTTAGCTTTTGGCATTGTTTCTCTATATATTTTAATGTAATATTAGCTGTATCATCTACATATAATGTACCATTTGAATTATTTATAATTGTTTCCTTTGATGATTCCAAACTGAAAAACAAAGTAGGTATATCCTGTTTCAATGCAATATTATTAAATACATTAATTGCAAATTGTGTTTTACCACTTGCAGGTCTACCACTTACTAATACCAATTTATTATTACCTATATTTATAATCTGCTCTAATTCTTTAAAATCCATTCCAAACCTTCTTTCTAAACAGCAAAACCAATTTTCTTTTTAGTAGCTGTTGTTTTAATTTTATTTACTACATTTGTCACATCATCTGCTGTTATTAAATCTAAATCTTTTGATTTTGTATTTACTAGACGCGTAGCTTGTTCCATTTTTATTTTCTCTAGTAGATTTCTCGCTAACCTTCCATTTCCAAAACTTTCATCAGCATTTTTAATTTCATTTTGGAAATAGTCCATAATAATTGGTTTGCAGTTATTATCTAAATTAAATCCTTCTTGTTTTAGTAAGTTAATGAATATCTGATATAGTTCATCTTCTGAGTAATCAGGAAAGTCAATTTTAAATGCAATTCTACTTTCAAATCCACTATTGCTTTTCAACAACTCGTCCATACTTTGTGGATAACCTGCTAGGATAACAGCTAAATCTTGTCTGTGATCTTCCATTGCTTTTATAAGAGTTGAAATACATTCTTTACTATAACTATCATCAGAAAATAGGGAATAGGCTTCATCTATAAATAATACACCACCTAATGCTTGTTCAATAACTTTCTGAGTTTTAAGTGCTGTTTGTCCTACATATCCAGCAACTAAATCATTTCTTCCAACTTCTACAAAGTTACCATCTAAAATCTCATTATCAGCAAATATTTCAGCAATAATTCTTGCAACTTCTGTTTTACCAGTACCTGGATTTCCTTTGAATACCATATTTAAAGTAGGTAGACTTCCACGTTGTTTATGCACCTTAACATAGTTCAGTATTTGTTGTACCTGCTCTTTGACATCTGCTAGACCAACTAAATTATTCAGTTTTTTCATACCCATATTATGGTTTGGATTTTCCATTATATTTAATTCTTCCTTAGATATATATGTAAGTTTCTTTTTAGTAGCTCCAATGATTGCAGTAATTAAAAAACTATCTATTGTTGGTAAATCATAACAAGTTATAGCTTCTAATTCAGCTGATGTTACTTTTGGTGTTAGTCCATGTTCTATAATAGTATCTTTTATGTATTGTATTTTTTCTTCTACTGATGGCTCTTTTACTGAGATTTCCCAAGTAAATTTACTTCTTATATTATCAATCATTCTTGAATTATTTTCATTGCATAGAACTATAAATACAGATGATGGATTATCTGCAACAAGTTTTTCTATTTTATAATCCTTCAAATAATCATCATTTACAACATATAATGCGTTGCTGTTTATATTGCAATTCTTACTAATATGTACATCTGTTAATAGTTGATATTGTGTGTATTCTATAATTCCTTCTTTAAACAATATTTTATTTATTACATTTACTATATTTGAATAATTGTTGCTGTTGCAGTTTAGAATCATATTTAGATTTCCTATTTTTATTTTCTTATTTTTATATAACTTGATGTAGTCAGAATACATCTTGATTACTTCTTTACTGCGTTTGGTTATTCCATAACAACTATCTAATGTTTTTAATATTTGTTTTGTTGTTTTAGTTCTAATTTCTATTTCTTCTGCAACATTATTTTTAATTTCTTCTTTTGCTTTCGTTACCATCTATTACACCTTCTTTCAAATGCTTACAGCTGTAAAGCTTACACCAAGCAGAAAGAAAAGTCAAATAATAAAAATAAGCTCCTAAATTAGAAGCTTATTCATATTTTATATATTAATTTGATTTTCTAACAAACGACGTTACCCTAGAATTGATTTTTATTTATGTCTTGGTATTCTTTTATGTCTTGTTTTTTTCTATACTCCAAAATGTGAGCATATATAATTTATAAATTCATTAGATACATCATAAGTATCAGGTTTTGTAGTTTCTTTTTTTATTGGTGTTACAACATAAGATGAATTTGAAATTTCTGGAATAGCTTTATTTATAAATAATAATTGAATAGCAGGAACCCAATTATTAAGAATACTTTCGTCTTCTAATGCTATCTTTAAAAATATTGGTATATTACTATAGTTTATATCAATTAGTATTCCCATAGCACAATATTCTGTAGAATCAGTTTCTTTATAATTCTGTGCTATAGTTGATTTTTCAAAAAATTTTATATATAAAGTTTTGCTTTCACTTATTTCTTTCATATATTGATAATCCAACTTATCAGGATTTTGTTTAACCTTCATATATGCTGTCTCAAATTCGTCAGCTATTGCTTTTTGACTTTGACGCGTATATTGTAAATACATATTTAATAAAATTTTTTTTGCATCTTCTGAAAGTGAAGAATTATGTATTTCTTTGTATTTATTTATTTTTTCTTCTATTTTTGGATTAGCTTCTGCTATTCCATTATTAACCTGTTCATCTGTTAATCCTGCTCCATCTAATCTAACTATATCCTCAGAACTTATTTCTCCAACAAATAAATAATTAGGTAATATAGAATAATCTATTTCTTTCCAATTTTCAGGAATATCTGTAATAGGTATAATTGAATAATATTTGCCACGTAAACTAGAATATACAGTCGTTCCATTTGCTTGTTTTAAATCAATATTTAAGTAAATGTAAATAAGTTCATTTCCAACAATTTCAATTCTATCTTCAACAAAATTTTCATCATTTGTTAAATCAAAAGTAGATTTTACATATTTTCCAATATGCTCTTTATCATCTGCTGTTAAATTATTTATAAATGTAGTTCTATCAATAGTATTTTCATTTGTACTTATATTTGTGTTTTCATTTAATTTATTTTCTGTACTTTCAAAGTTTTCAGGATAATTTTTCAACATATCAGCATAACATTCGTTTGATATGGCTGATATACTATATTCAGTCATTCCAAAATTGTCGTATCTTTCTTTATAACATAGTGTATTATTATAAAATTCATATTTTCCTGTATTTAAGTTTTCAAATATACTTTTTATTTTAGTTATATCATCTTCTTCATAAACATTTTTTAAAATATCAAAGAATACTCTATCTCCACCCGTTGCAAGATATTCTAACATTTCATCTGTATAAGTAAATGATATTTTAGAAACATATCCATTATTAACTTCTACTGCAAAACTTGTACTCCCATTATTTTCATCTTTAAAGGTTTCATAAACTTCTCCATTTTCAGTTGAACGAGAATTGTAGAAATCAGGATATTGGGTTATATTATTTTCTTCGCAAGTTTTATCCATTGCTAGTTTCATTTCATCTAATGTAAAAGAATATACTGCTTCATTTGGTGCAGATGAATCTATTTTTATTTTGGATTCATTAGAGAAATTATTAACGTTATTTTTATTATTTATAACTACTAATATTATTGCAATAGATGCTATTATAATTATAGAAGTTATTATTATTGCTAATGTTTTTCTTTTTTTCATGCCTTCTTGTTTTTTTACTTTCTTACCACATTTGTCACAAAACTTTGCTCCATCTTTTAATTCATTTTCACATTTACTACACAACATATTTAATTCACCTCGACAAAATATTACATTATTCTACAATGAATATAACACAAAATTCTAAAATATACAAGCTACACTAATAAATATTATTAGTAAATGTTCTAGTATTTAAACTTATATTTTATATAATTTATTCAACTTGGAGGTCAATATATGAGTAATAATAGTTTTAAAATGGATAATTTAAAGAAATTAAGAGAAAAGAAAAATATGACACAAACCAGATTATCTGTTGAGATAGAAGTATCACAAGAAATAATTTCACATTATGAGATAGGGGAGAGTAAACCCAATATTGATAATTTAATAAAGATTGCTGATTTCTTCCATTGTTCAACAGATTATTTACTAAATAGAACAGATAACCCAGCAATGGTAAATGATATAGATAAAAATAATGCAGAAACAAGTGATCTCCTTTATAAATATAATTCACTATCAACTGAAAACAAAAAGAATTTTAATAAATATTTAGAATTTCTAATAAATAATTAAATGCAAAACAAAATAAGCTCCTATATTGGAGCTTATTCATATTTTATCAATTAATTGTATTTTCTGTGCAATGACGTTACCCTAGAAACGTTTTTAATCTTTATACTGGTATATTTTATACTGCAAATTCTGTAATTAAAATATTCCAAATATTATCTATATTATTTGCAATCACAATCTATTAAAATTGTTTTATCTAATCTGTCATAATCTCCTGTGATTTTAAATATTTCTTTTATTCCTTCTTTTAAGATTTCTCCGTTTTCAACACTTAGTCTATCATTTACAACAGCCAAATTAACTAGGGAACAGAAGTGATGGTACGTTTCATTTTCTACAATATCAAGTATTAAATACTTTTCTATTTCAAAGTTAAAATGTTCTTTTAGCTTTTTCTTAATGTCCTGCGATTGTTTCCTTATAACATCTGCTTCCAACTTATACATTTCCATTTCTTTTAATCTTTGTGCATCTATCATTTTAATTCTTAACCTCGTTTTCATTATTGTTTAAATTACAATTTAAGTTACTACATCTTTTGCAGTAATCTTTATTTATTTTATGAGCTTTACATTTTTGTTCAGTAACACCTTGTAAATTCTCAATTTCTCTATCTACAAGCCTTCTCAATTCAACTAATCTATTTTTATTTACTAGATTTTCAAATCTATCTAGTAAAGATAACATTACTTGTTCCTCCATAACTAAACCACCTTACTTATTAAATATTGCATTCATTATATTTGACATTTGTACTGCAATTTCTTCATATTCCTTGCTGTCATCTGGATATTTCTTTAAATCTTCCACTAAGTTTTTCAAATCTTCGTTTGTGGCTATTAGTAAGTTTTTTCTATATTGTTTAATTGTACTTAATGTTCTTGTTTTCCAATTTTCAGAGTACAAACCTTCTTTTATATCTTCTAGTATCTGTATTGCAATTTCCTTTTCCATAAATTCCCTCCAAACATATTATATATTAACAGCACCTGTGGTGTCAAACAAATGCAAAATCTATTATAAAATTTGTTGTATAAAAATATTGATTTTGGGGAAGTTTGATATTATGAAAAACAGTATAAAGTACAACAATAAATTAAATGTTATCGGTCCAGTAATCAGAAAGTATAGGGAAAAGGCGAATTTATCACAAGCTGATTTATCTGCTAAATTAACTTTATTAGGTATAGATGTTCCTAAAAATTCTGTTCAAAGATTAGAATGTGGAGATAGAATTATTAAAGACTATGAATTAGCTGGAATTGCAAAGATACTAAATGTTTCAACAGATTTATTGTTAAAAGATTTTATAAAAGAGCTAAACTAAAAAACTAATTTACTATGAACTAGTAAGTTAGTTTTTATTATTTATAGCTTATGACTAAAAGCTTCTGCAAGTAATTGTACTGCAAATGAAAAACCTCTCTCAAAGGCATGGTCTGTTTGAATTAGGTTTACTTCTTCGTAATCCCTGCATAATGTTTTTAGTTTTTCTTTATGTTTAGTTTTTAAAATGCTATTTAACTTTTTTGTATTTTCATCTATTCTACCATTTAATAAAATAACTTTTGCTGGCATTTCTCCAGTATCTACAAAGTTAGTAAATAGCTCTTTTATTAGACTATCTGAATTCATATAATACCTCATTTCCATTTATTTTAGTTTCTAAGGGGGTTAGCTTATTACTGGGCTAATTTGTTACTAATTATTTCTTCTTTTGAATGTCGTAAACCTCGTTTAAATGTCCTATATTTTAAAACTAAATATAACTTGAATATCTTTCACTAATGCTTTTTATCCAATCTTTATCTACTCTTTCAAGATATGTACTCCAAGCTTTCTTGTTACTATTCCACCACCATTTACGACTTTTTAACGCAACAATTAATTGTCTTTGAATTTTCATTGTAAATCTGATATAGGCTCTGTCTCCTTCAATGTAGGCAGTAAAGTTCTCATCTTCATATATAATCTCTTTTTTTATTTCTTGGATTTCTCCATTTAGAGATGCAGCATATAACTTGAATATATTAGTATTTTTTCTCCACTTGTATATTGGCTGATATTTCTCATATAGTTCAATGAATTTCTGATTGTCTAGTCTAACAAGTTTTATCAATGAATCTTTTGGGTCAAAACCTCTTTCTACACAAAAGTTTATCATTCTAATTGCTACATCAATATCTCTTGATGTTGTATCTGTTTTAGAATCTTTAACTTGTTTTCTTAAATCATTTAACCACTCGCAAAACTCGTGCGATAATTGTAGTATTTTGTCGCTTTTATCTAATCTTTTTGCATTATATCTCGCTGGACCTGCAACTAATACACTAACGTGATTTGCTTCATTTTCTAGTATTTCTGAATACTTTTCGTGTAGTTTATCTAGTATTTTTTGTTTTTTAGCTTCTGATATATCCCAACCCATTACTTCATCAACGTATGATTTATAACTTTGTGCTGATGAATCTCCACGTTTACCACTCATACTATTATAATTAGCTCTATGTATTAAGTCCTTATCTAATTCTTTAATTTCCATTTCTACCTCTTTTCTAAATTATTAGATTTCTTTTACTTCACTTGCTAATACTTTTCCAATGTCTGTATTAAATTCTGAAATTTCATAACCTTCTTTTGACATTGTAAATTCATAACCTTTTACTTTAGCTTTTCTACCATCTTTTAATAAGATTTCTCTTTCTAATAAACATTTCATTGTTTTTATTACTGTTTTCATTTTTTACCTCACATTTCCTTGTTTTCTAAATATTTTATATTGTGTTCAGCAATAGCTTTTTGGTTTTCTATATGTTCTTTATGTTGGAACTCTGCATAACTATAAATATTTTTTAACAATTCCTGCGTTCTTGTAAGATAATTAAATACATAATCAAAATTATCTGTATTGCAATTATATTTATTTCTTTTTAGATTCCTAGTTTGTATTTTAAATAATTCAAATGTATTTAATAGTTGATATATTATATTTAATCTAGCTTGATTGTCTAAAGCAATATATTCAACATCTGCACCTAAAGATGGTTGACCTACTCCTGATAATTTTAGAATTGCATCTTTAACTGACTTTTCAAGATTGGATATATTAACATTTTCTAATAATAGGTCTTTAGTATCAATGACCATCTGTTCACTCATACTATATAAATCCAATTCTTGAAATGTTTGTAATATTAGTTCATTTCCTTTCATAGATAAACCACCTCTAATATTTTTAAATAATCCAGTAATTACCTACCGACTTGTTGCTGCAATCCCAAGTATCGTATAAATCTTTATCCTTAACTACTGTTATATGATTTGCAACTTTTATTATGTAAGTTACATTTTTCTTTGCAAGTTGATTGCAAAACTCATGTACTGTATATCTGGTATTGTCGGCTTTCCTTGGCATTTTCTGTTGTTCATATCCTAATATTTTCAGATACTTCCTCCAGTTGTTTGTGTCATTTAATATTAAACAATTCTTAATACCTAATTCTGCTAATGCTCTATATGTATTTTCCCAACTATTTTTAGTTGCAAATGATATTGCTCTTATTACACAATCGCCAGTCTTTTTATTCTTTGGATTATTATTATATTTAATAAACATTTTTAACTCCTTCTAAAAATCTTTGCTTTGCAGAATTAGTCCACTTGCTGAACTTGTTTTTGTTTCTGCATTTATCTGTAATAATTCGTCATCTGTTAATTTATCTGTAAATGCAATTAGATTATTGAAGATTCTTCTCTTATGTTTCTTTAAATCTAATGTTGTAATTTTTCCTAAGCCTTCTGTTGTTGCTGTTTTTCCATCTCTATCATATTCAAATTTACTAATATGTAATGCTATTTGATTTTCATTGTTATAATAAAGTCTAAATTCTAAATATCCTGTATCATCTACTTTCAGCTTTTTTATCAATGTTTTTTCAGAATGATATACGAAGTATGAAATGTCAAAGTTCCAGTTATTACTGCATTTATTATTTATTTCTTGGATTTGTTTCTTACTCATTGATTCCATTTATACTATCTCCTTCATCATCTCTTTTTAATGTTATAAATTTTAGTATATCTCCATTTATTCTAAAATAACGTTCTATATTTGCAATAAGTGATGGATCTGTTTCATAGTAAAAATAGATAAAGTAACCTTCTTTGCATTTATTGATTTCATAAGCTAATTTCTTTATTCCTTTTTTATCCACCTGCGTTAATGTTCCGTCTTGTTCTACGATTTCTTTTACCTTTTGAATTATATTGTCAATCTCTTGTTCATCTAGTTTTGGGTTAATTACTATTACACTTTCGTATTTATTCATTTTTCTACCTCTTTTCTGACATTTGATTTTAAACCATTTTAGCTTTTACTGGTATAATTTGTTGCTTGTAATTTACTTCTTTCAAAATTCGCAAACGTCGTTGCAATCTCGTATACGAGAACTTGTAATATTTCACTTTAAAGAAGTAAAATCATATTTTCTAAAAAGCTTTTCTAGTTTGTTATATTCTGCTAATCCGTTTGTTTGTGGATGTATCTCTTGGATAATAACAATTTCTTTTTGCATTGAAGCTTCCTCCAGTTGCAAAATGGTATCGTGATAATTCTAATATTGAATTGTTAGTATTTCTGTTGCAACCTTTAATTGATAAAGAAACATCATATTTTCTAAATCCATATCTGTTTAAATTAGGTGTTGGAATCTCTTTAATATTTGTATTTATCCATTCTTGTATTTGTTTTCCTTCCGTATCAAATGCTTTTACTACATATCCATTATCTTTTGTTATTATCCAATCTCTACAAACACCAGTTATTGCATATAAAGAAATAGGGGAACGAGGTCTTTTTGAAAAATCATAATACATAATCTGAACTTTCTTCTTTAGTTCCTTTGCTATCCTCAGCACTAAATCGGAACAATTAATAAATGCAATCTTGTTGCTTTTTTTGATGCGAAAAAATAGAAGTCTCAATCTGTTTGATACTTCTACGACATATTTGTATTCAGTTTCTGTAACATCATCAATTATGCTCACTACGGCACTTTCTTTTTGTTTACTATATGAAATAAGCTCATCTAATGTAGTTGTTCCTAATTCTAAATTTTCCATTCTTAACTCACCACTTTCCTGCTATTTCTGAGCAAGAAAATGGCTTGACAAAATCAAAACTTATGCTATGTTTTACTTCTTACTCTAGGCATTCAGGATATTAACATAGTTCTTTTTGTCAGTCAAGCACCACGTTTGAGGTTATAAGTTTAATAGCTTGTCAAGCAGTTTTATTCTTATAATAATTTTCTAAAATATAATCTGTAACACATAGCATTGTTTTACTTTTTTCTAAAAGCACTGAGATGTAGTCGTAGTCATAATGATTCAGCTCATCAATATGCTGTAATAACACATTTATATTATCTGTTACTTTTTGAATTTCAAATGCGTTTCGCTGAATGTTTGTATCTCTAATATCTTTTAGTTTTTCGATTATCAACATTGCTACATCTCCATTTCAAATATACTTATCATCATTAATATTTTACTTGTAGAAAAAATTGTGCCTTTTGTGTTTTTGTAAAAGTGGGAGTTGCAATCCTAATATATTTGGTGTATATATAATAGAAATATAAGAGAAATGGGGGAAGGGTATGGCTAAGTATTTTATGAATGATGAAGTATATTTTCAAGGAATGAAATTGCCACCTCAGAAAACAATACTACCTATTGTTGAAGAAAGTAAAGATGGTATAACAACACTAGCTTATGATGAATATGGAAATAGTTATAGACTTAAACTTATAGAAATATTTGAAGATGTAGAATAAATAAAAGAAAAAGAAGAAATGCAAACGCAATTCGTCTTTTATCATTTTATACAACTTGGAATTTGTAGAAATAGTTACTATACATATAAAAGAGAACTAAAAGAAAATGCTGTATAATAGTAAACAAAAATCACAGTAAGTAGATATTTTTCACTTACTGTAATTTTCTATTTTTTAGTAATATAATGTTGAGTGTCAAGTGTACTTAAATATTGAATGTATTTTTTAAATGTTTTATCAATTTCTTTATATAAACTAAAGCTTTGATAATCTACGAGGTCTTTCTTTCTATCTTTTATTTCCAATATTTTTTTATTTAGAAGTTTCTTTTCTTTTTTATCATTAGTATGATTTAATTCTGCTTTTAATTTATTTTCATTTTGTTGTAATTCTAACATACGAAAGTATGTTAATCTAGCATTGTTTGTAAATAATGTTAGAATATCAGAATTTGCTATTAAATAATTTAATGTATCTGCTTCGCCTAAATCAGATATGGTATCACAAATCATGGAATTCTTGCCTATACGTTTATGTCTAATTTCTTGCGATTTCTTATTCCTTTTTAAAATGTCAATGGACTTAGAATTAAGACCTGTAGAATTAAAAATGGTATCGTCCATACTCTTAGGGTTGAATGTTTTTCCTACTAAATCATTCATTGATACACCCAAAATATCACTAAGTACATATAGTCTTTGAGAACTTATGTCAGAATTAGTTTTATTATTTTCATAATCTCTGTATTGCCTACTATCTAATGTTATTCCTTCATATTCTTCAAATTTAGATAATAATTTTTCTTGGGTATATCCTTTATTTTTTCTAAGCTGTTTAAGATTTTTTCCAAAAATTTCATTACTATATAAAGATTTTACTTTTTTCTCTTTATTCATATATTAATCACTCCATTCGGTACAGGTTGTTTTCCACCGATATTTTACACTTATTTTATTTATAATGAGTATACTTCAAAAGTATTGTAAAGTCAATAAAAAGGTGATAAATTATAAATAGGTCAGGAACAAAACGTCCTGTAAATCTTTGAAAAACTCAGAAATTTAAAATGTAAATTATTTGGTTGCAACAATAATTTTAAAAAATATGGAAATTATCCATAATGAAAAAATAGGAGGTAAATAAAAATGAAAGAATTAAATGAAGAAATAATAGAAAAAGTTGAAGTTTCAGAACAAGAAGCTGTGGAAATACAAAATACTAAAATAATAGAGTATTTTTGTACATATATTTTAGTGTGTAATTTTTTATACTTTGTTGCAAATAATGACATATTTACAGTGTATTTATTGCTACAAACAATAAATGCTGATATAGAATTTTTTGAAGGAAATAAACATTATGATTATGACAGCATAGAAAGGCAGTATATACATGCTAAAAAATTTTATGAAAAAGGTCAAGATGAAGAAATTGCTAAAATTAAAGCTAGTATATATTACCTATACCAAAAGCTAGATATGAGTGATAATTCTAATAAATCATTAGATGATAAAATAGAACTAACAGAAAGAATATTTGATGTAATAATTGATACGTTAGAACAATTTTTTGATTCAGCTTATGATTTAATTAGTAATGATATAGAAGGAAAATTTACTGATAAAGAATTAGGAGAAGTTTTTTTTAATAAATTATATCATAATATGAAAGCTGAAAAACTAATAACGAAAAGTAAATTTGAAAAATTATTAAAATAATATTATAGTTATTTTGAATAGATAATAAAAAATTTTAAGAGGTGTTTTAGAATGAAAGATAAAATACAAGAATTTAAACAATTAATAGATAAAAGTAATAATATAGTGTTTTTTGGTGGTGCAGGAGTTTCAACTGAAAGTGGTATTCCTGACTTTAGAAGCAAAGATGGTTTATATAATCAAAAGTATGACTATCCACCAGAAGATATACTTAGTCATACCTTTTTTGAAAACTACACAGATGAGTTTTTCAGATTTTATAAGGATAAAATGAATTCCTTGAAATATGAACCTAATATAACTCATATTAAATTAGCAGAGCTTGAAAGTAAAGGCAAATTAAAAGCAGTAATTACACAGAATATAGATGGACTTCATCAAAAAGCAGGTTCTAAAAATGTTTTAGAATTGCATGGAAGTGTATTAAGAAACTATTGTATTAAATGCAATAAATTCTATAATGCAGAAAGTGTATTTAATTGTGATGGTATTCCAAGATGTACTTGTGGTGGAATTATAAAACCAGATGTTGTACTTTATGAAGAAAGTTTAAATCATCAGACATTGGAAGATTCAAAATCATATGTTGGAAAAGCAGATTTACTAATAGTAGCAGGAACATCATTAACTGTACAGCCAGCATGTAGTCTAATAAACTACTTTAGGGGTAAGAATTTAGTTTTAATTAATAAAGATACAACACCTTATGATTACAAAGCAAGTCTAGTTATTAATGAAACACTTGGAAAAGTATTTGAAATAATAAATTAATAAAAAATTTCCACTTTTTCACTTTTTGATATTATTCATAAGTGGAAAAGTGGAATTTTTATATAGAAAAGTTTTTTGTTATGTGAACTAAAATAAGTGAAAAATATTAAGCAAGTAGCACTTAATTAAGCATTAAGTATTACTTGCTTTTTAGATATTAGAAAATTTCCCCAAAACTTTCCCCACCATCAAAAATTTTCCCCACAGAATTTCCCCAAAATTTCAGGTTAATTTTAAATCATTTTATCAATTTTTAAATCATATTAAACTTTTTTAAATTTTTATCATTTTCTAAAAAGTATTGACGTTTCTAACTTTATCGGCTATAATCATTGCAAATAAAGAGATTGAAGATATGAGTGTTTTAAGTGGAAAATTCAACTACGAACCGGAAGGTCGGGGGTTCGAATCCCTCCAGTTGCACCATTTTATAAGCTTTTTAGAATTTTGAAAAAATATTTTGAAAAAAATTAAAAAATATATTGACAATTTTCGCAAATGAGTTTATAATAAGTCTTGCATTCAGGAAATGCAAAAACAATGTGAAACATTTGGGTCATTAGCTCAGGTGGTAGAGCACTTGACTTTTAATCAAGTTGTCCGCAGTTCGAGTCTGCGATGGCTCACCAAAAATATTTAGGATTTTTTTAAAAAAAATCCTAAATATTCACATTATATTATCGGCCCGTTGGTCAAGCGGTTAAGACACCGCCCTTTCACGGCGGAGACATGAGTTCGATTCTCGTACGGGTCACCAATTTAATAATGCCACTTTAGCTCAGCTGGTAGAGCAACTGACTTGTAATCAGTAGGTCGTCTGTTCGATTCAGACAAGTGGCTCCATATCAAAGGTCAGTAATTTTGAAAAAAGTTCTTAATTATTGGCTTTTTTATTTTATCAAAATATTATTTTGGCACTTAGGAGGTTTTGTATGAAAAGCAATAAAGTAGTATTAATAACAGGAGGCTCTCAAGGTATCGGAGCAGATATAGCCAAAACTTTAGCAACAAATAACTATAATGTAATTCTAAACTACAATAAATCTGAAGAACAAGCAAAAAAAATTCAATCAGAATTAGCCGAAAAAAATATAAATATAGAAATTTTTAAAGCAGATGTAAGTAATCATATGGAAGTTACTAAACTAATAAATTTTTGTATAAATAAATATCACAAAATAGATGTACTTATTAACAATGCCGGAATATCGCAAACCAAACTATTTACAGATATTTCAGATTTAGAATGGAACCACATGATACAAACAAATTTAACATCAGCCTTTTATACAATAAAAGACACATTACCAAGTATGATTCATAACAAATTTGGATGTATTATAAACATTTCATCTATTTGGGGTTTAGTAGGTAGCTCATGCGAAGTTCACTATAGTGTATCAAAAGCTGGTCTAGATGCAATGACAAAATCGCTTGCAAAAGAGCTAGGACCGTCAAATATCAGAGTAAATAGTATAGCACCAGGAATTATAAACACAAATATGAATAAAAATTTATCAGAAAGCGATATACAAGATATAACACAGGAAATTCCATTAGGCACTATAGGAAATCCACAATCTATAACAAAATGTGTACAATGGCTTATAGAAGATGATTACACAACTGGACAAATTATTTCTGTAAACGGTGGTTGGGTAATTACTTAATTAAAAAACGGAAACGTCCCCTTTTCTCGCTCTTACGGAACAAACAATTTACGCAAATTTTAAAACATAATTTATTGCTTTATCGACCTAAATATGATAAAATTGATATACAATTTTGAAAAAACAAAATTGCCTACGGAAGATAAAGATTGAAGAAATATCATACATTTTTTTGTATGATATTTATCAGTTTATAAATATTTTTTATCATATTACAAAAAGAAAAGGAGTAATAACTATGCAAAAAAAATTTAAATGTGCATTAGTAGCTATATTAGCAATATTTGCAAGTATGGTTATGTCTATCTCGCAGGTAAATGCTGCAACATTAGCAACCGTAAGCCCTTCAAAAACAAGTTATGCAATGAATGGAACAAAAAGATTATACAGATATGTAGAATCAGCAGGAAATTATCAAAATATTTATTGCTTAGACTATGGAGGAACTCTAAATAATGGAACTCAATACGAAGTAGCTTCAGACATATACAATTTAAGTACTGAACAAATAAACGAAATATTTGGTTCAGTAGAAAATTACAACAAATCACTTTGGGTTATAGACAATATGTTTATAAACCAAAATCAATCAAAAGACGAAATGTCAATTATGATAGATCAATTAAAACAGGCGTTACATTCAGATGTAGCAATAAATGCAATAAAAACAACACATAATGTACAAAACTTTGACCAAGAAGATATAGATAGTGTAATAAGCCATGTTTATGCAAATGGATGGTATGATGTATTTTACTCAATACAACAATGTATTTTATGGAATTATACAGCTAATACAAACACATTCCCAGGATTAAAAAGCTTATCAGGAGGATATGATTTACAAGGTAAATACTACATGTGGATGTATACAGGATTAAAAGCTGTTGCAGACACAAAAGGAAATTATATTTCTCCAAACAAAGATGGTAGTATAGCAAACATATTAAACAATTTAACTATGGATTCTACAACAGCCAAAATAGATGTTGAAAATAAAAAAGTAGGACCATTTATAGTTAACGGATATGATAATAATATAATAACTAAAAATGAATATATTGTAAAAGTAAATGGTGAAATATTACAATCATCAGATTATACAATATCATTTGATGGTAAAAATTTATATATAACATTAAATAATTCAAATTACGATTTATCAGCAGTAAAAGTTGATATTTCAATGAATATAATAGGAATTCAAACAACAGGTAATTTATTATACAGAAAATATTCACAAGATATTATGTCTTTGAATAAAATCACAATACCTAAAAAATTAACAGGATCAACAGAAGATACTCAGTTTGACTTAAGATTAATAAAAAATATAGCAGGAGTATGGAGCACTACTGGATTTTCAGCAAGTATTAAATACGATTTAAATAGCGATTTATTAAAAACAAGAAATATACAAAGGGTTCCAAGTTTAGCAACTGGAAGCACTACGGAAGTTTGGAAAATAAACAAATATCCTATAAGTGTATCAACAGGAGATATTGTTAAATATGCAATAACAATAGCAAACGAAGGAAGCCTAGATGGATATGCAACAAAAGTAACAGATTACATAGCAGATGGTTTAGAACTTGTAAACAAAGAAGAACTAACTAAATTAGGGATTATTAATTCCGAAGATGAGTATTATGGATGGACAAAAGGCGAATCATCAAACGGATTCACAGCAATATCTACTAATTACTTATCAGATAAAGTAATAAAAGCATATGATAAACAATCTGATACAGTAGATTCTAAAGTCATATACATATATTGCAAAGTAGCAAGTAAAGAGGCTGGAGTATTATTAAAAAATATAGCTGAAATTACAGCTGATAAAACAACAAATTTAAGTGGACAAGATGTTGATGACAGAGATTCAACACCTGAAAATATAAAAATGTCAGAATTATCTAATTCTTGGAAAGGAAATAAAGGAAACCCAAATACAAGATCAACAAATATAAATAAACAATATTCATATCCAGGACAAGAAGATGATGATGATTTTGATACTGTAAAAGTTGAAAACTTGGATCTTGCATTAACAAAACAAATAACAAATGTTACATATACAGATGGTAGCATAGTTAATTTAACAAGATTAGCAAATATTAACAAGCAAAACTTAAATGCAAACGACCAAAACAAAACAACTGCAACATATAATATGGATAAAACAATTGTTAATGTAGCAAAAGATTCAATAGTAACATATAAAATTACTGTATACAATGAAGGTAATGTAAATGGCTTTGCAAAAGAAATTACAGACTATCTACCAGCAGGATTAGAATTTTACTCAAGCGAAGTTAATGGAAAAAATTATAACTGGCAAGTTACTAAAAATTCTGATGGAACAACAACTGTAAAAACAGATTACTTAGCAAACTATAATTTAGCTCCATATGCAAATAACACATTGCAATCTCAATATGTTGAAATTAGGTGCAAAGTAACTTCTGATGAACTAAATAAAGTATTAACAAATGTTGCTGAAATTTCAAAATATGGATACTATGTAGGAAATAATTTTATAGAAGCTACAAATACTTTAGATGGTGCCAAAATAGATAGAGACTCTATACAAAATTCTGTAATAGAAAACTCAGCACAAACTGAAGCCACAAATATGATTAAAAAGTATGAAGAAAAAGTACAATCTTCAAGTATATCTTATATAGACAAAACAGCAACTAATTATGAAGATGATGACGATTTTGAACATATAAAAATTATTAATAAAGAACTAGACTTGGCCTTAAGAAAAAGCATTTCAAAAGTAAATGGACAAACAACAATAAATGAATATGATTTAACTAAAAACAGATTACCTAGTGTAAATATATCATCTGCATCAACTGCACTTTCAACAGGAAACGCTGATTACAATCATAACAAAGAAGCAATAGAAGTTAATGTAAATGATGAAATAACATATACAATAAGAGTATTTAATGAAGGAAATGCAAACGATTATTGTGGATATGCTAATGAAATAGTAGATTATTTACCAGAAGGACTAACATTTATAAAAATAGATGAATCATCTACAAGTGAGTGGACAACCGAATCTAAAGAAGGTGATAGTACTGTTATATTAAAATATACAGGAAATAAAACTATATACAATAATAGTTTAATGAATATATATGCAAGTTCTGCAGCAGGTATTCAAAATATGGAAAACTTATACCAAACTGTATCTATAGTATGTAAAGTAAATAATGTTACTGGAAATTTAACAAACAGAGCTGAAATTACTGCTGAAACTGCAACAGATAAAGATGGAAATATAATCGAAAATATAAAAGATAGAGATTCAACACCAAGCAGCTTAAACAAAGATGAGCTTAGATTAGATACATATTACAAAGATTATAATAGAAAATTTGGTATTGATGATACATATATTTCATTCTATCCAGGAGAAGAAAATGGTAAAAAAGAAGACGATGTAGATTTTGAAACTATACATGTTAAAGAGCAAGAAAAAGTACAAGTAAATGGAACAAAAACATGGAATGATAATGAAAACCAAGATGGAAAAAGACCAGAAAAACTAATAGTATATTTATTAGCAGATGGAGAAATAGTAGATGCTACAGAAACTACTGAAGCATTAACATGGAAATATTCATTCACAGATTTACAAAAATATAATGAGGATGGAAAAGAAATTGTATATACAATTGATGAATACGAAGTAGAAAAATACACAAAAACAATAGAAGGGTACAACATAATAAACACATATACACCAGAAACAGTAGAAGTTAGCGGAACAAAAACATGGAACGATAACGAAAATCAAGATGGAAAAAGACCAGAAAAAATAACAATATATTTATTAGCAGACGGAACACAAGTTGATGCTAAGGAAATAACAGAAGCAGATGAATGGAAATATTCATTTACAGGTTTAGCAAAATATAAAGCTGGAAAAGAAATTGTGTATACAATTGATGAAAGTGAAGTAGAAAAATACACAAAGACAATAGAAGGGTACAACTTAATAAATACATATATTCCGGAAACTCCAGACACACCAGATACACCAGACACACCAGATACACCAGACACACCAGATACTCCGGACACACCAGATACACCAGACACACCAGATACTCCGGACACACCAGATACACCAGACACACCAGACACACCAGACACACCAGATACACCAGACACACCGGATACACCAGACACACCAGATACACCAGACACACCAGATACACCAGACACACCAGATACACCAGATACACCAGACACACCGGATACACCGGATACACCAGACACACCTGATATACCAGACACTCCAGACGTACCAGAAACAGTAGAAGTTATCGGAACAAAAACATGGAATGATAATGAAAATCAAGATGGAATAAGACCAGAAAAAATAACAGTATACTTATTAGCAAATGGTGTACAAATAGATTCAAAAGAAATAACAGAAAAAGAAGAATGGAAATATTCATTCGCAAATTTAGCAAAATATGATGAACAAAGAAAAGAAATAGTATACACTATTGATGAAAAAAATGTAGAAAATTACACAAAAACAATAGAAGGATACAACTTAATAAATACATATACTCCTGAAACAATTACAGTTAGCGGAACAAAAACATGGAATGATGAAAATAACAAAGACAAACTAAGACCAGAAATATTAACAATATATTTATTAGCAAACGGTCAAAATGTTGACTCAATAATAACTTCTTCAAAAAATAACTGGACATATAATTTTACAAATTTACCAAAATATAAAAACGGAAAACAAATAACTTACACAGTAGATGAAGAAGAGGTTAAAGGATATACAAAGAAAATAGAAGGATTCAATATAATAAATACTCATATTGTAAAAAAAGATCCAGATTTAAGTTTAAAGAAATTTATAACAGAAGTAAATGGAGTAAAATTAACAGAATCTAGAGAGCCAGTAGTAGATGTAGCAAACTTGGCAAATGGAACAAGTAAAACTGCAACATACACACATCCAAAAAATGCAGTTACAGTTAATACAAATGATGTAGTAACATATACATTAAGAGTATATAATGAAGGACCAGTTGACGGATATGCAAGCTTAATAAAAGATGACATACCAGAAGGCTTACAATTTATAGTTAATGATAGCACTAATAAAGAATATGGATGGGAAATGTTAGATGAAAATGGTAATAAAACATCAGATCCATCAAAAGCTAAATATGTTGTAACAAATTACAGAAATAAACAATCTGGTGAAAAACAAATATCTACAGCAGTAACAAATACAGATAATGCAGAAAATCAAACATCTATATCAAACCAAAATTCAAGCAATGTAGAAAATCCAAATCTAATAAAAGCATTTAATTCACAAACAAAAACATTAGATTACAAAGATGTAAAAGTATCATTTAAAGTTATTTCTACAGATACAACAGAAAAAGAAATAACAAACTATGCACAAATATCTGAACAAACAGATAGCCAAGGTAATAAATCTAATGATAGAGATTCAACACCAAATAAATGGATAGATAAAGAAGATGACCAAGATATAGAAAATATAAAATTAACATACTTAGACCTTGTATTAAAAAAATTCATTACTAAAGTAGATAATATACCAGTATCTTCAAGCAGAGCTCCAGTAGTGGATGTAACAAATTTAATAAATAAAACAAGTACAACAGCAATATATACACATCCAAAAGATGTTGTTAATGTAAGTAAAGACAATATAGTAACATATACATTAAGAGTATATAATGAAGGAACTAAATCTGGATATGCTAGTTTAATAAAAGATGATATACCAGAAGGTTTAGCATTTGCAGTAGCTAATGAAACAAACCAAAAATATGGATGGAAAATGTTAGATGAAAATGGAAAAGAAGTAACAGATACTACAAAAGCAAAATACGTAGTAACAAACTATCTAGCAGAAACTGTAATAAAAGCTTTTGATACGGCAACAAAAACATTAGATTACAAAGATGTTGAAGTAGCATTCAGAGTTATAGCACCTGAAACATATAATAAAGTAATGACAAATTATGCACAAATTTCTGAGCAAAAAGACATAAATGGAAATGCAACTCCAGACAGAGATTCAACTCCAAATGAATGGAAAGATAATGAAGATGATCAAGACACAGAAAAAGTCAAATTAACTTACGCAGACCTAGTATTAAAAAAATTCATAACAGAGCTAAATAACACTACAGTAAATCCATCAAGACTACCAACAGTAGATGTAACAAACTTAGTAAATGGAAAAAATACAACAGCAACATATAATCATCCAAAAAATCCAATAGATGTAAAACAAAACGACATAGTAACATACACATTACGCATTTATAATGAAGGAACAAAAGATGTATATCCAGCTCTTGTAAAAGATGATATACCAGATGGATTAGAATTTGTAGTAGATAATGAATTAAACAAAGAATATAAATGGAAAATGATAGATGAAAATGGAAATGAAGTAACAGATGCTACAAATGCAAAATATGTAACAACAGAATATCTATCAAACAGCTTATTAAAAGCATTTAATCCATCAACAAAAACATTAGATTGTAAAGATGTAAAAATATCATTTAAAGTAAAAGCTCCAGATACAACAGATAAAATAATAACAAACTATGCTCAAATATCTAAACAAAAAGATTCAAACGGAAACGAAGTAACAGATATAGATTCAGTTTCAAATGAATGGAATGAAGGCGAAGATGATCAAGATACAGAGAAAATTAAAGTTAAGCCTTTTGATTTAGAATTACAAAAATGGGTAAGTAAAGTAATTATAATAGAAGAAGGAAAAGAAAAAGAAACTCCTACTAAGTATACAGGTGAAGAAAAACCAGAACCAGTTGTAAAGGTAGACTTAAAGAAAAGTAAAATAGACAATGTAATTGTAAAATTTGAATATCAAATAAAAGTTACAAATAAAGGTGAGGTACCTGGATATGCTAAGGAAATAGCAGATTATATACCAGAAGGACTAAAATTTGTAGCAGAAGATAACAACAATTGGCAACAAATAGATGGAAAAGTTATTACAAAATCATTAGAAAATACATTACTAAAACCAGGAGAATTTGAAACTGTATCAATTACATTAACATGGATTAACAAAACCAATAATTTAGGTGTAAAAACAAATATAGCAGAAATTACTAAAGATGCAGACGAAAATGGAGAAGAAATTACAGATATAGATTCAATAACATCAAACAAAATTGAAAATGAAGATGACCAAGATCCTGCACAAATAATGATAACAGTTAAAACCGGAGAAACAACAATATATATTGGAATTATAATAGGCATAATTGCTATATTAGGAATAGGAATATTTGGTATTAAAAAATATGTATTAAATAAAATATAATAATTAATATGATACTAAATAAAAAAGTAATAACAATATCTAATAAAATACTAAACTATAAAGCAACTAAGTTTGAAAAGAAAAATAAACAAATAACATATTATAAAAATCTGATAGAGCAGACAATTATAAAAAGTCTGTACTATCAGATTTTTTTTGTAATAGGAAAGTTTGATATATGGGTAAAAGTTAACTAATAATATTTTCTTATTATATAAAATTCATTGCACACAATTTTTTTCAAATATTAAAAGTAATATAAAAATAATAAAAATGTCAAAAAAATGTAATATATGTTGAAAAATATAATTTCCGTAAGTAAATATTAAAAAATGTATTAAATATGTAATTTGACTTGTATAAATAAATGATTAAAATGAAATTAAACTTAAAAGAATAAAAAATGAAAGGAATAATTTGCTATGAAACTGAAAGGAAAAACAATAAGAAACATATCAATACCTGTAATATTGATGACAATATGTTGTTTAATTTTATTTTATAATAGTGATACAACATATACAGAAGCAACACCTGTTGCTACAGGGAATAAGGCTGTAATACAATGGTCTGAACAAATTGGTGCGTATCATCATTTCAAAAAAACAACTGATTTGTATACAAATTTTAATCTTTTTTGTATACAAAAAGGAGAATCAATTAAATCATGGAATACGAGCGAATATACAGAATATTCGTGGGAATATGATGCACAGGTCTTTAAAGATGTAGATAGCTATAATAAGCTAACATGGATAAAAGATAATTTTTGGGAGCAAAGTATTGTACAATCTGAAGATTATAAATACACAACAGCAGAAAAATTAAAAATTCTAAAAACTGTGAGCAATGATATAACAGAAGCTGATATAGAAAATGTATATGGAAATTATATTCAAAAGTTTAGGTTATACCAATATATAACATGGACATATGCCCAAAATATTGAGGGGTTTAATCCAAATAACCAATATACTATAAATAAGTATTTAGGAGGAAATAATACTTCATTATATAAAGTTTATACAGCAATTATCAATTTAGCTGAAGCAAATTATAAAAATACCAATACTTCTAAAGATATTAGTATATATTCTATTAAAGATGCTTATTATGATGATGAATCTGGAAATTACAAATGGGAAATTGCAATAAATAATTCATATTTAATGCCATATAATATGAATTTAAAAGTTAATGGTGAAAACTATGATAAAAGCAAATATTCTTATAGTGATAATAAATTAGTTATATCTGGATTAAATAAAAATGAAATATATAGCTTTGAGGTTCTTGTAGATGTGTACTCAGTAACTACTACCAAGGCTAGTATATGGAAACATGTTGAATGGCAAAATATGATAGAAATAGAAACTACAAAACAATATGATTATGCTACATTAAGTAGCTCTGCCGGAGAAGTTGGAGCATATAATTTTTCTATAAGAAAATATGATTCAAAAGATAATACTAAAAACTTAAGTAATATGCAATTTGAGGTTCAAGCTCCAAATGGAACAGATACATATACTACTAATGATAATGGAATAGCACAAATTACTACTGAAGAAGGTATAGATGATGCAGGAACAATATATACATATATAATTAATGAAATACCAGAACAAAATTCTACAGCATCAGATAAAACAAATACACAAAAATATGTTAAATTAAAAGAACCTGTAAAAATTGAATTGGTATCAGGTGTAACAACAGTAAATAATATTCATATAAATTATATAAGTGAAGCTCATTTTGAAAATGGACAAGATGAGTTTGAAGCAACATTAGTTAACGGAAAAACTGTAAAATTAACATTAGAAAATAATATAGATAATACTAATGCAAAATCAACAATAACATTAAATATACCAAATACTGAAAAAATATATGATTTGGCATTAACAAAAACAATAATACAAAATTCTTATAATCCAAATTTAGATTATAACTTTAATGGCGAAATAGATATGCAGGATTCAAGTATATATATGTATGCAACAAGTAATTACAATTTAAATTTAAACATTGAAGAATGTAGAACAGCACTATCAAACCAATATTCTAAAATATATGAAGAATATTATAAAACTATGTCTGATATACGATTAATGTATATGCTAGATTATGATAAAGATGGTATAATTGATTTAGATGCTACGATTGGAGGAAATTTAATACTTGAATCTATGGCAAATACTACAGTTGGTAATGATATAGATAGAGTAAATAATGTTAATGATACTGAATTAAATAATAAATCAAATGAAAATTATATAACAACATCATCATATAATATGAATAAACAAACTTATAAAGTCGCAAAAGGTGATATCGTTTTATATAGAATAAATGTATATAATGAAGGCGATTATGATGCAAAAGAAATTGAAGTAACAGATTATATACCAGAAGGTTTAACCGTATGTAGTATGGCAGGTGATACAACCTTAAATACCAATAATCAAATTAGTGTAGCATATAATGGAGGAACATATACTTGGACGATTAGTAATAATGGAAGAACTGCAAAATGTACAATTAATGATACAATATCTGCTTATGAAAAAAATTCAGGTTTACAAAATAAACATGTGTATATTGCATGTAAAGTAACTGACGCTGATAATTTTAAAGTTGGAGATATTTTATATAATGTAGCAGAAATAACAGCTTCAACAGCAGTAAACAAAGATGGAACTACAGTTGCCAAACAAGGTGATGGAGATTCAGAAATAAAAGATAGAGATTCAGATAAGGATTCTATTAAACAAGATAAAACAGAACAAACATTAATTGATGAATATGAAACAAGCTTTTTAGAAACTTCTAAAGACTCATCTGTAGGAGAAATTGATAAAAATATATATGATTATCAAGATGATGATGATTTCGAAAGAGTTGAAATTAGTAATGAAAAATTATTAGACTTAGCTTTAAGAAAAAGTATATCTAAAATTGGACCATCTGAAACTAGTATGAATTCTACAGAAGGAAGGATTCCAGTAATAAATGAAAATACTACAGCTGTATTCGATGAAGGTGACACAACAGGTGAATATATACATAAAAAAGGATATGTAACAGTTGATTATGATAATTATGTAGAATATACAATAAGAATTTATAATGAAGGAGGAATTAACGATTATAGTGGATATGCAAAACAAATAACAGATTATTTGCCAGATGGAATTGAATTTCATGCTATTGTAGATTCAAATGGCTCATGGATAGAACAATCAACAAATAATACATGTACAACTACTATAAATGAATATGGTGGATATGAAGTGATATATGATGCTCAAAGTAATAAAGTTACTATAAATTGTAATAATGTAAAAACATTAGAACCAACAGATTATTTAAGTCTATTAGAGTATTATACAAAAAATGGAAACATAAATAGTTATTATTCAACTGATAATACTGATAATAAATGTTTATATGGATATCAAGAAGTAAAATTAATTTGTAAAGTAACAGAAAATGCAAAAGCATTAACAAATTTAACTAATATTGCAGAAATAACAGAATATGTAGCAACTGATAATGAAGGAAATGTTGTAGAAAATGTTCAAGATAAAGATTCAAAAGCAGCTACAGTAAAAATAGGTTCAGAAAATAAGTCAGATGAGGAAAATGAAATTCAATATACAAATTTAAATACATATTATGAATACAAAGGTGTAGAAGATGAATATTTTGATTATTATGCTGGATGGCAAGATGACGATGATTTTGAAACAATACAAGTAAATCGTCCAACAGGAACATATGACTTTGAAATTACAAAAATAGATGAAAGCGGAGATAAAATAGAAGATGAAGTAACTGAGTTCGAAGTAAAAGTATATCAAGATGCAATCGAAGACGAAGAAAATGGAAAAGTAACATTTGACTCACAAATATTTATAAGCACTGAAAATGCAATGATAACACAAACTAGTTTTGAAACAACAACTGGTGTAGTAAAAGATTTAAATGGAATAAAAATAACATCACAAGAATTAGCAGATGCAGATAAAACATATTATTTTGTAATAACAGAAACAAAAGCACCAGATGAATATACAGCAATAGATTATAAAGTAGTAGTACCAGTAACATATAGTCAAAGTGGTAGTAAATATGTAGCAACAAAAGGAGTTGCATTTGCAGTAAACAGTGAGAATACAAAAATAGATTTAGATGATAATGCAACAACTTATAATGAAGCAACTGTAAGTCAAAACGGAGTCACAATTAATGTAAAAGTTCCAAACAAAAAGATTGAAAAAACTTCAAAATCAGTAAAAAAGGTATGGGAAGATAACAACAACCAAGATGGAATAAGACCAGGTTCAATTGAAGTAACTTTATTGGCAGATGATAAACAATATTCAGCAGATGGGGTAGAAAACCCAGTAACATTAAATGAAGGAAATAGTTGGAGCCACACATGGAATAATTTACCAAAATATGCAAATGGAACAGAAATAAATTATGAAATAAAAGAAATTCAAGTACCAGATGGTTATACAAGTACATCAGAAGAAGATGGAAACGTAACTACAATAACAAACAAGCATACACCAGAAGTAACTGAAAGAACAGTAAAAAAGGTATGGGAAGATAACAATAACCAAGATGGAAAAAGACCAAGTTCAATTGAAGTAACTTTATTGGCAGATGATGAACAATACTCAGCAGAAGGGGTACAAAATCCAGTAACATTAAATGAAGGAAATAGTTGGAGCTACACATGGAATAATTTACCAAAATATGCAAACGGAACAGAAATAAATTATGAAATAAAAGAACTTCAAGTGCCAGATGGATACACAAGTGAAACAAAAGTACAAGGAAACACAACAACAATAACAAACGAATATGCACCAGATAAAACTTCAAAATCAGTAAAAAAGGTATGGGAAGATAACAACAACCAAGATGGAATAAGACCAGGTTCAATTGAAGTAACTTTATTGGCAGATGAT
>JAGALX010000044.1 GCA_017625035.1 Clostridia bacterium | reverse complement strand
AGTTTTTAGAATCTCAAGGCTACAAAGTTAGCTAATTTTTATTAATTGTTTGGTTATTCAATTTTATATATTCTTCAAAAAAAACGCTTTTTAAGGGTTTTTATTTTTCATGCGAATTTATCCTTATTATTTTTCAACCTTCACCCTTTCTCATATCGCTTACGAAAAGTTTTTACACCGTATGCTAGAGCATAAAAAAAAGATAGAGCATATTTAACTCTATCCATTGTGTAACAAGCACTTTTCTTTATATTTTTTAAATTTAGGGTCGTATATGGAAACATGTTACCACTTACCCTGTTGTTTTTGTATTTATGTAAACATTGCGTTTTTTTGTAT
The DNA here is from genome assembly GCA_017625035.1 of Clostridia bacterium. Taxonomy (GTDB): domain Bacteria; phylum Bacillota; class Clostridia; order TANB77; family CAG-508; genus CAG-492. Next base: position 13,960 of record JAGALX010000044.1, on the reverse strand, counting down.
TTTTTTCACTTTTTTCAGTAATTTTTTATATTTTTATAATTTTCTCAAACTCTTTTGTATCAAGGGTTACAAGCATTATTTTAAAGACATAACAACCACGCATTCAACATGCGCTAACTGCTTATAAAAAACATCTTGCTTAACCTTGTCTATTGATAAAAGACATCTAATTATTATTTTCAAACAATTTAATCATCTCATCATACATTTTTATATATGCTTGAGAACCTCCAGTAGGTTGAACGGTAAGGTCATAAAATAAATCACCGTTTTCATATGCGTTTATTGCTTTATCAATGCTTTGAATTTTACTTTTTATTCTTTCTAAATCCATATTATCATTTTTATTAGTCTTTTCCATTTTTTCTAAAAGTTTTTGTTTATATTCTATATTCATTTTATATCTTTTCTTATTCAATTCAATAAATCTTTTCTTTGTGTTTTTAATTAGTTCTAAAAACGGCAAATTTTTATACTCTTTTCTTTTAATGGCTGATAATTCAATGCTTCTATAATTTAAATACATTGTTATATTCTTAAAAACTCTTATAAATTTAGTTTGCGTATCTATATTTTCTAATGGTTCTACCTCTAATTCAGGAACTCTTCCATCTCGTATTGTTATTGTTTCAGGCATATACATTTCTTTTGTTAATGTTAAATTATTACATAAATCAATGATTGCTTGGTCGTTACACATTTTCTTAATTTCAATTTCATGTGCAAATCTGTTTCTTATCTTTCTAATAATTTCAATATTTTTATATTCATTCTCTGAAATAATTCCTAAATAATAGCACATTGAGTTTTTTGCACTTAACGTAGCTAATGAACTATTTGCATTAAATAATCTTTCATCTATTTTGCTATCTGTTATCATAAATTCTTTAAGTAACATTTCTAATTGTGAATCTAATATTGATGCACTCGTTATAACCATTGCTCTGTCACTTTTTACATTTATTTCTTCTTCTACAATACTTATCCATTTCAATATATCTACGTCATCATCTTTTATCTTCATTTTAATTAATTCCTATTCTTTTTCTTATGTTATATCACATTCTACACGAATTCTCAAGCCGTTGCGAACTATCTTATTAAGTTTTCCTCTTTCATCTCTTTAATAATAAAAATACTGTCTTGTATTTACTAACATTTTTAGCACTTAAATCCACTTTATTATTTTTAATGATAAATTCCTCAGGAATTTCCTTACGATGTCTTAAATTGAATTCTCGTTTTAATACAAACCTAATTATATATGGATCTCTATTACCCTTTTCATCATATCCACCAACTATAATATAATCTATTAAAGCATCAAATACTTCTTGGTTAAATTCACTTAAAATATCACTAGTTTCTAAAATATTTTTAATTTTAACTAACCCCTCTTCAACTCCTTCCTTATCTTCTAATAAAAGACTTAATTGTTCTTGCCTATGTTCTATTAGTTTTAATCTATGTTCAAATTTCTCCAATTTTTCCTCATAAGCCTCTTGTGTAATTTTATCTTCGATACCATGATGGAATTTTAGTTTGTTTTTCTCCTATTACAGTTCTTCTAACATAACAATTACTACAAAAGCCACATCGAATTCTACTGCTAAATGCATATTTTCTACTTATATTTCCAATTCTTCTTCCAGTTACTCTTGCACCACTTCTTGATTCTATTATTTCTTGAACTAAATCAAACTCTTCAGGTTCTATTATTGCTTCGTGATGATTAGAAATATAATACTTATCTGCTTCGCCCATATTTTTATATCTTTTATGAGATATTGGATCTGCTGTATATGTTTTTCCCTGTAATACATCTCCTTTATATTTTTCATTTCTAAGTATTCCTCTAACTGTTGAATCATTCCATTTATTGTTTCCTTTAGGATATTTTATTCCTTGTTTAGTTAACATCGTTGCAATCCAATTTGCGCCATATCCTGCAATATATTGCTCAAATTTGATATTCAATTTTCAATGTTCACAGGAGATAAAAAAATATCCCTCTATATCTATAAAGGAATTTTTTAGAGAAGTGTTTGAAATTTTTTTACAAAAATGTAAAAAGACATATATTTTTTCTATATGTCTTTATTTAAAGTTTTATTAATATTATTTCATTTTACAAAAAACTTTCAATTTATTATTTTCTTTTAAATATTCCTTTTATAATAATTTCAGAACATTGATTATATAAATTATCTGCTTCATCGTCTGTTATTTTTAATTTTTCTTTAAAGTCTGCTATAATTTTTTCCTTGTTGTTTTTTCCTATAACAAAATGATTATTTAATATTTCATCAATAATAACAATCTCCTCATCACTTCTGTTTGTTAATTCTTTTAATTTTTCTTGAATATTATTCATTTTCTTGTCCTCCTTAATCTTTTATCAAAGAATAAACTGATATTTTCTTTATTTTTCTTGATAATAATAACTCTATTAATATTGTACTTATAACTATTACTACTCCTATAATTATAAAGATAATGGTTGGATAATCAAAACTTATTTTATATGCTCCAACTGCTTTAAATATCATAGAGTATATATTTTTAATATACAATTTATTTAAAATAATTCCTAATATAACACTAAATATAACACTTGGTAAAAATCCTCCTATAAGTTGTGCTATTAACTGTTTATTTCTATATCCCATTGATTTATATATTCCTAATTCTTGTTTTCTTTTTAAAATAATTGAAGAAATAAGTATATATAAAATTAGGTATATCAATATCACTGTAACAATTATTATGACAATGCATATTGCACTTACAAGAGAAACATACATTGAACTTGCACTATTCATTGATTCTACATAATCAATAGTTAATACTATTTCATCTTCAAAGTTTTCTTTTACTTTATCGATAAAAGCACTTGATAGACTTTCATTTTCTAAATATACGTATAATGTTTTAGGTTGGTATTCATTATCTAAATTCTTGTATCCATCTAAAGTAAGTTCAAAAATCTCTCCAGAATAATTAACTGATTGAATAAACCCTACTACTTTAAACTTATATATTTTTCCATCTTTTTTAGTTTCAATATAATCTCCTAATTTTAGATTATATTTTTCCTTAATTGTACTTCCTACTGCAATTTCATCTGATTTACTTGGATTATTTCCTTCATAACATAAATCGTTTGCTAAGTCATTATATGTTTCCGCTATAAATGTTTTATATGAATTATTTTCATAATTTATAGTTTGCATTTCATCATAATAAATAACATTTTTTACATTTTCATATTTTTTTAATTCATGTTTTATATCAGTATTTATTACATTTATAACAACTGATGGATGCTCTTCAACTAAAGTATTTATAAAATTAATAGGATTCATATTAACATTATAATATAAAATTCCTGCAAACGAACTTATTATTGTTATAAAGAAAATTACAATTCCTAATAAAACATTTTGCTTTTTGCTATTTATAAAATTCTTTAACATCAAAATAAATTCTATATTTCCTTTTGTTTTATCTATTTCAAAATAATTTTTATTATCCTTGCTTGTTTCTATTCCTCTTATTGCATTTATCGGATTCAATTTCTTTATCTTTCTAGCAGATAATAAAGTAAATATTAAAATTAGTCCTATATTTATTATTAAAGTTATAAGATTAGATACTATATCAAATTTTGGAATCCATATAAATCCTGATTGCATTTCTATTACTTTAGCAAGAACAGGAGTAACATATATCGATAAGCCAATTCCTATAAAACTTACAATCATTCCCATTATTAAATATGGCATAATTATTGCAATTATAATTTCATTACTTGTATATCCTAATGCTTTAAGAACACCCATATTTGTTAATTCTTCTTCAATAGATTCTGTTATTTTAAATTTACTAACTAATAAACTAACTATAAAAACCAATATAGAAAATGCTAAAATAATTAAAACTAATATATTTGCTATTGCTAACCTTTGCGATTTAGATTGTTCGTCATAATTTTTACTTAAAACATCTATATTTTTACTACTTAAATATCTTGAAACCTCGTTATATGTATCATAAGAATTATCACTTTTAATTGATATTGTAACAACGTGATTTTCTTTATTATTTGCTAATACTTCATTATAAGCAGACTTAGATAAATATTCTGCTATAACTGATGAACTATAATTTCCATATTGCATTTCTTCTATAACACCATCAATGGTATATGAATATTTTTTATTATTTAATTCAAACTCAAACTTATCATTTAATTTTAAGCCTGAATGTATATAAGTATAGTTTGCTAAATAAATACTCTTATCATTTAAATTTGTATTTTCTTGGATTAAATCAAACTTATTTAAATTCGCATTATTTTCATAATTATAAAAAATAATATTTTGATCTTGCATACTATCTTCCATCATTACAGGAATTGTTACAAACACCCCTTCTTGTTTTTCGGCTACTTTTACACCTTTAATGTTTTTAATATTCTCTAACAAATCATCATTATATTGTAGTTTACTTATTGTAAAAAAGCTATTTGCTGTATTTAATTTTTGATGTTTTCTATTATACTCTTTATCTATATTGTTATTTATTACCAAACTACTTGTTAAAAGTATTGTAGAAATAAATAATATGATTGAAAAAGATATAATATCTTTTAGATTCTTCTTAAAAAAATTTTTTTGTAATGTTAAAATTCTATTCATTTTACCACCCCATATCCCTTAAGAAGTTATCTAATTTTAGATTTCGTTCTTCTGAATCATTTTCGTACTTGTTTAATCTTAATTCACCACATATTTTTCCATCTTTTAAATAAATAATTCTGTTACCTCGAAGTGCACTTTTTTTATCATGTGTAACCATAATAATACTTTGACCATCATTATTTAAATTTGTAAATACATCAAGCACAGCTTTTGAATTTTCAGAGTTTAATGCACCTGTTGGTTCATCTGCAAAAAGACACACTGGTTTATTTATTGCTGCTCTTACTATACCAGCTCTTTGTGCTTCACCACCTGAAACTTGATTTACTGTTTTTCTTATTGTTGTTTCTGAAAGGTTTACTTTATTAAATAATTCTTTTGCTTTTTTTATTACTTCTTTTTTATTTTTATTTACTAACAGCCCTGCTGTTAATGCGTTATCTAACAAACTCATTTTATCTAACATATAAATTTGTTGAAATACAAATCCACAATTTTTTCTTCTAAATACTGCTAATTTATCAGCATTCATTTTTGTAATATCTTCACCACAAAATTCTATTGTTCCACTAGTTGGCATATCCATTCCAGACAGACTATACATTAAGGTTGATTTACCTGCTCCAGAAGAACCCATTATTATTGTAAAATCATTTTCATATATTTCTAAATCTAAGTTATTTATTATTGTTTGTTCTACTCCACTATTTGAGAAAGTTTTAACTAAATTTTTTGTACTTATTATTTTATTCATTTTGACCTCCTATTAACATTTTTATAAATTCTAAAGTTCCTTCTTTTGCACCTAGCATTTTTTCCGCTGTATCAATAAAAACTTCCACTTCATTTATATTGAATTTATCGCTATCAAATAGCTCATTACTCATTATTAGTAACATTCTTAATCTTTCATTAATATGATTACACTTGAATATATTGCTTTGAATTCCTTCATTTACAATTTGCTCTAATAAAGGTATTGCTTCTTCAATAATACGATTATTTATTTTTTCGTGCATAACAATATTTTCTTTTTTATTTAATATGTTTTGTATTTCTTGTTCATCAATTTTAGGTCTTAATGATGTAATAACTCCAACCAATTTTTCTGGAATAGATATAGGACTATTCAAAATTCTTTTAGCTAATTCAACTTCTTCGTTTATCATCATATTGATTACTTCTTCTAAAGTTGATTCCTTGCTTTCAAAATAATAATAGTAAGTGCCTTTTGCAATTTGAGCTTCATTTATAATGTCATCAATGCTAGTATTATCATATCCTTTGATTAAAAACATATTATAAGCAATCTTTAATAATTCTTGTTTTCTTTCATTTTTTTTCAAAGATTTCTCCTCCTTTTCGACTATCGGTCGAATTTATTATAATATATTTTAGATTAGTTGTCAATAAAAAATTGACCAAAGGTCGAATTTTAACAAAAAAATAAAAGCCAATTCCTCGACTTTAAATAATAGTTAATCAGTAAAATAATTTAATTCATCAAAAACATTTTTATATTTTTTATTTTTTTGTCCTTAATTTTGAAATCTAAAAAAGACATCAAAACTTAATTTGATGTCCTTTCAAATATATAATTTTTGTGTATGTGGCGACATGTTTTCTACTATCCACATCATTTGCAAAATTTGTATTTTTTTATTAAATTTATGAATTTTTATCTAGGCTTAAATCAATTAATTTATTCATTTTTGAATTTAATTTTTGCTTTTCTACATTTATATTTTCTATTAACTTATCTGATGAATTTTTAGTTATAACACTATTAATTCTGTTTATAAATTTCTCTACGATTTCACCTTTATCACTGCATAATATCTTATATGCTTCTAAAAAGCAATTTTCAATTATTGTTTCTTTAATTGCTTTACATTTTGGACATTCTGTTTTTCCTCTTTTAACAAATTTCATACAATGCCAAACTGATGCCTCGTTTTTAGTTCCAGAATTCCAATTTCTTCTTGTTAAAACTGTTCCGCAAAATCCACAATAAATTCTACTACTAAATGGATATTTTCTACTATAATTGCCTTTTCTTTTTCCTTTTTCCCTTGAACCTGCTCTTTTTTCTAGTATTTGTTGAACTTTATCAAATAGTTCTGGCTCAATTATTGCTTGATGATGTTCTTTTATATAATACATATTTTCTTCCCCCATATTTACTACTCGTTTATGAGTTATAGGGTCTGTTGTATACGTTTTTCCTTGTAACACATCACCTTTATATTTTTCGTTTTTTAGTATTCTTCTAACTGTTGAATCACTCCAAACAGTTAACCCTTTTGGTGTTTGATATTTCATGTTTGTTAGTTCTTTTGCAATAATACTCGAACCAACACCTTGTGCATATCTGCTAAAAATGTATTTTACAATTTCCGCTTCTTCCTCATTTACAGATAAACTTTTACTTTCCTTATTGTATGTATAACCCAAACAACCATTATATCCAATTAGTTCCCCTCTTTGTTGTTTGATTTTTAGTCCTAGTTTTACATGAGATGATATTGTTTCACTTTCTTGTTGTGCAACTGAACTTAATATAGTTAATAGTAATTCTCCTGCCATTTCTAGAGTATTAATATTTTCTTGTGTTTATTTTTAAACCTGTAGCTCTATCTATTCTTCCTTGAATTTTCTCTATAACTTGAACTTCCATTAATCCTCCATTCTGTTAGAGAGAACCCTGTTTGGATTATACACTATTGTTTTGATAAAATCAAATTTCTATCTTTTCTAGTTTATATTCCTTTATAATGCTCTCTTTCGCTTGTTTGTATATTTTCTCGTTTATTAATTGTTTTTTATATATTCTGTTTAAAAGTGTTATTTCAATACTTCCATTTAGTAATCTAGTATCTACTTTTTCTATTAATGAATCAGTATTTGTCTTTTGTATTTGTATCTTATCCATAACAAGTACCTCATACATCTAATGTATCTTTTACAATATTTAGTATGTATTCTTTCAAATTATGTTTTGGTACATTTTTAAAATATTTTTCAATCTCATTTTTAGTAAAAATTACTTTTACATTTCTCTCATTTTTATAATTTTTAATTGCTGATTCATTTAGATAATACTTTTTGGAATTCTTTTTGCATAATAAATAATCTTCCTTAATTTTTTTAGCAACACCTGCTGTTATTTCACAATTATGCTGTTTAATTAAGTAACATAGAATATCTTGATAATTTTTTTCTATAAAACTGATATGCTCTGCTGGTACTATTGCTAACTTTTTGTTGTTTACTAATTCTTGTAACTCCGGTATTAAATAATTTAACCTTAAATATTTTTGAAAAATAAAAAAGCAAAGAAAAAGAGCTAGATTTCTCTAACTCAAATTTTTCCTTGCTTTCAATTTTTCATATTGAAATGATATCACCTTGTTTTTATATAGTCAATGAACGATTTTTGAAACATTTTTGAAATTTTGTAAATGTATGAATTACCAAATTATTTATTTTTATTTTCTATTTTTTGTACTTTTTTATGTTGTAACCCACTTATATCAAGTGTTTTATGCTATGTTTTACATTCTGCATTTTCTCTACATTTTTTAAATTTTTAAGAGTTCTAGAAAGCTTGCCTTTCTATGTGTTGCCGTGATATACTCTGTATCACTATCCTGCCTTTAGTACTTTTTATAATTTGATTTTCAACTTAAAATTTTATAGGTCAAATTTCTCAATTTTTTCGTCCTATGAATTTTTATAGCACAGATTTTTTCGATTTTTCGTGATATAAAAACTTATAGTACGAATTTCTTTAAATTTTCGTGCTATAAAATATATTTTTATTATAAATTTTACTTACAGCTGCTTTATTTTTTCTTAACAAGATATATTTCGTTCGCATCAATTCCCTCTTTTACAAATAATTCAGGAATATCTGCATCTTTTTTGTCTATCCCTTCTATACTTAATCTTGCCATTGCCTGTTTAAAAGCCTTATCCAATGAAAATCCAAAACCAATTGATGAATATAATTGTGCAGCAAATAAAGTTGCTACATCTTCTCTAACAGAAGTATTCATTCCTATGGTTGCTTCTACATATTCTGAAACTTGAATTGCAATACTTGAAGAAAAGCAATTACTAAATACTACTAATCTTAAATGATCAGTTATTGCATTAATCATTTGAATAATAGCATCAATTCCAACAAATTTAGGATTATCATTTTTATCATGAAAAACTAATTTTCCATCTTCTGTCCCATGCCCTGTAAAATGAATTATAGTTGGATTAACTTCATTAATATACTGAAATAAATCTTCAGTTCTGGTTGCCCACTTTGTAACAAAACTAATTGAATCTCTGTCTGGTAATTTTTGTATTGATTCTTCAATATCTCGTGCTTCTTTATCTAAACTTAATTTTTGTTGTTCTCTTAAAACTCCATCTTCATCAGTAAAAATTATATCTGGATTAGATGCAATAAATAAAATATTTATTTTCTCTTTGCTAGATTTTAATTTCTTTATTTCATTATCTAACTCTATTTGCTTCAATCTTTGATACTCAACTTTATTATTTATATTTGCAATTTCTCTATTTCTTGTATTTTCTATATTTCTATTTTCTCTATCTTGTTCCTTTTGCAATTTTAATTCTTCATTGCACAATTCCTTTTATTTAGTAGCTATTCTTTTGTCATAATCTGCAACTTTCTTCTCAGCATCACTTTTCTTTTTTTCTTCCCTTTCAATTTCATTCATTTTGCTCTTTATAGTAGATAAAGATTTAGTATTTCTCATTTGACTTGATAGTCTTGTAATTTTTTGACTTGCATTACTAATATCATTTACATATTTTACCCTATCTTTTTTCAATCTAGCTAATTCTTCTCTCTTTCTTTTCACATTTGAACTATATAAACCTAGTAATGACATATTTCCTCCTTAATTTTTATTATTCTAAATATAATTTTTTATCATCCGCAATATTTTCTAGTTTTTTTATTCTATTATCTTCTGTTAACAACGTCATTTGATGTATTGCTATATTGTTTAATTTTACCAATCTATCCTTTGGACTTATTCCTTCATTTATATACACAGAATTCAAATTTTCAAGATTAACTAAACATACTAACTCTGCCACATTCGCATAGTCTCTAATATTTCCTTGCTTATCCGAATTTTTCTGTTTCCACTCTCTTGCAGTCATTCCAAAAAGAGCTACGTTTATAATATCTGCTTCATCAGCATATATCATATTAATTTGATTTTGAGTTACTTCTTTTGGTATTAAATTATTTTTTATTGCATCAGTATGAATATTATAATTTATTTTTGATAAAGTTCTTTTTAAATTCCAACCGAAACCTTTTTGTTCTTTTTCTTTCATTCTTTTAAATTCAGTTACAATATATAATTTAAATTCTGGGCTTATCCAACTTGCAAATTCCATTGCTATATCAAAATGAGCATATGTTCCACCACCATGTTTTCCAGCCTTCGTAACCATCCCTATTGAATTTACAGAATTTATCCATTTCGTAGGAGACATCGTAAACCTGTTTCTACCAGCTTCATTTTCAACCGCCTCGAATCCCACACGGTTAAAATTTGGATTATATATACTTTCCCATAATCCTAAGTAGTCAATAGTATCTTTATTTCTCATCCAGTTTTGTATTACAAATCTCGGCTCATCTTCGTTTACCTTTTTAGCTATATCTGTTAAAGATACGTAATCCTCTTGATTTATAATCTTAGTATTTATTTCATATTCTAATACCTTTAATTTATCCATGTTTACCTCCTTAATGATATCTTTTGTTTATACGAACATTTGTATTGTATCATATTCTTGAAACTCACACAATACCTTTAATTAATTTCTATAAAATTATTGCTTTTAATAAAATATAATGTACAATATGTTTACATTTAATGTTGCACACTTTAGTGTGGTTAGTTCGTTTATAAACGCTGAAAATCCCTCTTACACAGAGGGATTTTCTTTTCTATTGCCGGAAATCTTCGTAAATGTTTAATAATTTACGAAAATTTCCGACAAGTATTTTTATATAATCTTTCAAAATAATTTTAATTATTTATTACAAAACCTTATATTTTAATTGAATATACGAATCTTCTAGTTTATTACATTCTATTAATTGCAAAGGCAATAATTTGTTTAATTCACTTTCATCTGTTATTGATTCTCCATCTACTAATGTTGCAACATTTTTTCCACCAACAATTATTGGAGCTATAACAATATTTACAAAATCTATCAATTTATTTCTAACGAACACTCCATTTAATGTCCCACCTGATTGAATTGTCAATCTTTCTGCATTATATTTGCTATATAAATCTTCTAATAGCACTTTTAAATCTAAATTATCATAATATAAGATTTCTAAGTTATCATATTTATATTGTAAACTATATGCAATATGATTTTTATTTGTAGTAACTAATAATAGTTTTCCTACCCAATTACATAGATAATCAATTCCATTTTCGTTTAAATGTGGTTTGTTATCTATTATTACAAATGTTACTGCATCAATCTTTTCGTGATATTCTTTTTTCTCATTAACTCCTATCTTAGCCATTACCCTACCTGTGTTTAGAGAAAATATATCCGTTTCTTGTTCTAGTTCATAATATTGGTGCAACCCTTCCTTAACTCCGTCTATTCTACAAAAATCCTTATCGGCGTCTAAATTATCGCTACTTCCACTACTAATTTTACCATCTAATGATTCTAACATAAATAAAGTGGTTATTGGTCTATTCATATAAAATCACTTTCCTTTCTCAAATATCTTATATTTATTATAAAATATTAAAAAAAATATTTCTTGACTTTTCTTGCACAATTAATATATCTATTCTTTTGATATAGGAATCCATATTTCTGTATTTTCATCATCATATAACTCAAAATCTATATCCATACATTGCTTATAGCTAGATGTTATAAAAAATTCTTTATATATTCTTGACCATAATTCATTTATATTTTTTTCATCTTGTCCTTCGCATTTAAAAACTACCCATTTACTTTTAGGGATTTCAATTTTTTCCATTTCAATATTAGTATCTATATCTTCTGTTTGTTCTATTCCTATTCCATATTTATATTCAAAATCACTTTGTGTACCAATGCAAATCCCCAATAAATCTTTTTTATATTTATTTGATATTTTTTCTAAAGCTCCACTTTCTTTTAGTTCTTTCCAATATTTAGGAATTTCATCTTTATTTTCAATATTAAATTTTCTAAAAAATGCTGATACCTTAATAATATCTTTACTTTCAATTCGATAACCCAATATATTATTGATATTAACCTCTATATCTAAATTTGCTTTACTGAAATTTTTAAATTCATTTCCATCTGTTTTAGCCATTTTAGGTACAACACCATGAAAATTCTTAAAAGCTCTTGAAAATGCTTCATGGCTTTCAAACCCATATTTTAATGCTATATCTAATATATTTTCATTATTTTTTGAAATTTCTTGTGCAGCTACTGTTAATCTTCTATTTCTAATATATGTTGTTGGAGAGATTCCAATAACGCTACTGAAAATTCTATGAAAATAAAACGCTGACATTCCAACTTCTTTTGCAACTATTTCAAAATTAATATTATTTTCTAAATTATCTTCAATATAATCTATTGCTTTTTGTAGTTCATTTATATAATTCATAAATTACTCCTTATGGTAACTTTTTTATAATTAAAATAATGAAATTTGTTCATCATTTGTGCTTTTCTTTTTATATGCTCTTATAATATCATTCATTTTATATAATATCCCATACTTATCACATTCATCTGCAAATACTTTATATAACTGCTTATAATTAGGAACTAAACAATTATACCTATCTCCATAAGTTTTAATGTATTTTTCTTTTAAGCCTGGAAATTTTTCGTCTAATTTATCAAAATAATAAACTCTTTGATTTTCCCTCAATGTCATTCCCATATAAGTATGAATAAATTTAGCATCATATTCATTTGCTAATTTTACTAATTTTTTTATATCATCTTCTTTATCTGTAATAAAAGGTAAGACTGGATTCATCATAATTCCAGCAAAGATACCATTATCGTTCAGTTTCTTTATTGCCTCTAATCTTTTAGAAGAAACACATACATTTGGTTCAATTATTTTTGATAAATTGTCATCTGGAGTTGTAATTGTAAACTTAACAATAACATTATTCTTTGAGTTTATTTCCTTTAACAAATCTATATCTCTTAATATCAAATCGCTCTTTGTATCGATAGAAACTCCAAAGCTATATTTTGAAATTAGCTGTAATGCACCTCTTGTTTGTTGATACTTTATTTCCATTGGATTATATGTATCAGACATAGCACCAATACCTACAACACCTTTTAACCTTTTTTTACTTAATTCACTTTCCAATATATGTAGCATATTTTCTTTGCCTTTTACTATATCAAAATTCTCAATATGGTAGCAATCACTTCTACTATCACAATAAATACAACCATGAGAACAACCTCTATATAAATTCATATTGTAATCTACACCATACCACTCACTACCGTCTTTTACTTTGGTTAATATAGTTTTAGCCTTTACAAATTCCATCGTTTTCTCCTATTTTAAAGAATTGCTACAAATTTCAATAGTATTTCCTTCTGGGTCATAGATATTAAAATAATAGTATGGCTCTGTAATATTTACATACATTATTTCTGACATTTTACAAATGTTCAATTCTTTAATTCTTTTATATTCTTCTTTTAAGTTTTCTGCATAAAAATTTAAAGTTATAATATTGTTTTTCTTTTCTCCTCTATCAATATTAAAGTTCTTAATGTATTCACTATTAAAGTTATCTTGTAAATTTCCACTTTTGATTTTTTCTTCATCATATACTTTATTATATATTGCTAATTTGTTTCCAATGTTAAATTCTACCCATCTATCTTTTGTATATATATTTGGTTTTAACTGTAAAATTTGTTCATAAAATTTTACTACTTCTTCAAATTTATCTGTTTCTATATATGTACTATATAATTCCATCTTCTCACCTTCGTTTTTTATTTGCATTATATCATACATTTTATTATTTGCAACCTCCAAGCCATCGTTTCCATTGGTCTGAAGCAACCTTGTGTATAAAAAATAGGAAAAATAAATTTTTCCTTTAAGAGTTGCTCCCGCAACTCTTTTTTTGTTATAATCTTATTCAGAGGAAAATATGAAAAGTGTAGAAACTATT
>JAGALX010000005.1 GCA_017625035.1 Clostridia bacterium | reverse complement strand
TACTAAGACTAAGTATAGGAAAGCCATATACATTAAAAGAAATTTTAGAAAATGATGTTGATTAAAAAATATTTTTTAACTAGAGAGATGTAATAATCTCTCTAATTAATGTGCTTTTATTTTCGGCTGTGAATAGTAACTCTAATATTCATATTTTTTATCCTTAAATAATCATGTATTTTTGACGCGTCCCCAAATTTATCTTATTTATGCATTTTTGCAGCCTTAACCACATTATTCATAAGCATTGCAATAGTCATTGGACCTACTCCTCCAGGAACTGGAGTTATATATGATGCTTTTTTACTTACAGATTCAAAATCTACATCTCCTACTAATTTACCATCTTCAGTTCTATTAATACCTACATCAATTACAACTGCACCTTCTTTTACCATAGAATCTTTTACATATTCTGGTTTTCCAAGTGCGGCAATTAGTATATCTGCATTATTTGTTATTTGATGAATATTTTTTGTTCTAGAATGACAGATTGTTACAGTTGCATTTTTAGATAATAAGCATTGTGCAAGTGGCTTTCCTACTATATTGCTTCTACCAATTACTACTGCATTTTTTCCTTCTATTTCAATTCCATATTCTTCTAGCATTTTAATAACACCAAATGGTGTGCACGAAATAAAGCAGTCTTCTCCAATAACTAATTTTCCAACATTAATTGGATTAAATCCATCAACATCTTTTCTGTAATCAATTCTATTAAATGCTTTGTTGATATCTAAATGTTTTGGTATTGGACTTTGTAATAAAATTCCATGAATATCTTTTCTTTTATTTAAATCATCTATTAAATTTAAAAGCTCGTCCATAGTGATATTTGCATCTAATAAAAATTCCTCATATTGAATTCCAATTTCTTCACAGGCTTTGCTTTTGTTTTTTACATATACTTTTGAAGCTTTATCATCTCCCACCATTATAACAGCAAGCTTTGGATATATATTTTTCTTTTTTAATTTATCTGCCTCTTCTTTTAATTCCATTCTTATTTTTTTTGCTAAACTTTTTCCATCAATTATAATTGCCATGATTTTTTTCACTCCTATATTTATATTTTTTCTAACTCAAACATATTTTTTCACATTAATAATAAAATTTCCCTTTTTTGTATTTCCAACAATTTCGTCAATAAAAAACTTACCTTTACCTCGAATTGAAATTACATCCTTTTCTTTTACCAACTTTGTATTTTTTGTTTCATTCTGATAATTAATAAAAACTCTTTCTTGTAGTAAAATTTCTGTTGCCTTATTTCTAGATGTTTTTGCCAATTCCGAAATTATATTATCTAATCTAAGTGAAGATGTAATAATTTTTATATCCTCAAAGTGTTTTTCTATTTTAGTTATATCATTTATTTTGATATTAGAAATTTCAGAATTATTAAATCTTGTTAATGTTTTTAAATTTGAAAATAAAAATTTTTCTGTTTCTTTTTTTACTATTATATCGGCTCCATTTTTATATACAATTATATCTCCAATTTTTTCTCTTTTAATTCCTAGTTTTATAATTCCACCTAGATATACATTATGTTTAAAATTATCTTGCTCTATTTTTGGTATTAAAATTCTAAAAACAGATATTAGTGTATCATATTTAAAATTTTTATTTACAAATATATCTTTCATTTTTTCTGGATAAACAATAATTAATTTTCTTTCACAATTATCTACTCCACCAAAATATTCGTAATTTTCGAATTTTATTATATTTATAACTTTTTGTAAGATTGCTTGTTCTGATTCATTCAAAAAATCGGTTGTTTGTATTTTATTTGTTTTACTTGCAATTTCAATCTTGTCGAAGAATTTTGAAATTAATAATTTTTCTTCTGGATTTTTGTACTTTTCTAAAATTAAATTTTTATCCATTTATTACTCCATTTGTTATGTGTAGTTTTATTTTTTTCAAATATATCATATTGTTTGTTTTATTACAAGGGGAATATGACCTTAATGAAACCCTAAATTTTAGAAAATGTAAAAAAGTATCACAGTATAATTTGTACTATGATACTTCTTTTATCAAAATTTTCTTTGAATGTTTTTGAGAATTTTTCTAGTCAAGAACTTTTGGCATAGGCAAATCGAAAGTGACATTTTTAAAAATTTCAACATTTTGTTCTTTACATAATTGTGTGTATTTATCATCCCAAGATAATCTGAAAGCATTATCCAAATTCAATCCTAATCTATTTACCCAAAACAATATTGTTTCTTCTGGACTTTTTTTTATACTTTTATTTTCAATCTCTAAAGCTATTCCAAAAGGGTATTTATCTACTACAATCTCTATATCTTCATTACAAAAAACATTTCTATATCTTTCATAAGATTCTATTTTTTTCATTTGAATCACATTTTCTAACAAAAAAATTAAATTGTTTAACTGATCGTACTCAAAATTTATCTCAACTTCTTCTTCCTTATTTACAACCCCTTTAAATGTATGTGTACATCTTCTTTTCCAACTTATTTTCGATTTACTTTGTTGAGTATTTATTTCTTTAGATGTTCTTATTCTAAATCTTCCATCTATTTCTTCGTTATAAAAAGATTTCTCATCCATTGGGTGATCATATTGTACTGTTAATTCATAAAAACATCCTTCGAATTTTAAGTCTTTATGTTTTTTTAGCATTTCATTTAATTTTTCATATTTGTCAATCGCATAATAAAATCTCAATTCACTTTCCATAAAATCCACTCCTATTTATTATTCAATAATTCAAATATGGCTAGTCTTTCTATTGTACTGTTTAATTAAAAACTAAAATTGGTATCCAACAAAGCTTCATCTTCAATATAATTGTATATCTAATCCAATTTACATTTTGCATTATATAATATTTTTTTCGCTATTTCAACATATAAACTAATACTTCAAAAATTGTATTTTGTTATCCCCTTTATAACTCATCCTCTATAGTAAGCAATCTATTATATTTAGCAACTCTATCAGTTCTGCAAGGTGCACCAGTTTTAATTTGTCCTGCATTTACAGCTACAGCTAAATCGCTGATGAATGTGTCTTCTGTTTCTCCAGATCTATGAGAAACTATTATTCTATATCCACTTTGTTTTGCAAGCTCTATTGTATCTAAAGTTTCTGTTACAGTTCCTATTTGATTTGGTTTTATTAATATAGCATTTGCAACATTTTCTTTAATTCCATGCTCTAATCTATCTATATTAGTAACGAATAAATCATCACCAACTAACTGAACATCATTTCCTATTCTGTTTGTTAATTCTTTCCATGATTCCCAGTCGTCTTCTGCTAAGGCATCTTCTATTGAAATTATCGGATATTTTTTGCTTAAGTTTTCTAAATAACTTATCATTTCATCTTTTGATTTTAAGATATTAGTTTTCCAAAATAAATATCCCTCTTTTTCTTGTTTTCGTGCTTCATCATACATTTCTGTTGCAGCAACGTCTAATGCAATTGCTACATCTTTTCCTGCCATATATCCTGCTTCTTTGATAGCTTCCATTATACAATCTAAGGCAAGTTCATCGCTTGGTAAATTTGGAGCAAAGCCACCTTCATCACCAACACCTACGGAATATCCTTTTTTCTTTAAAACAGATTTTAAACTTTGATATACTTTTACACCAATTTCCATATATTCTCTAAAATCTTCTCCACCCACTGGTACTATCATAAATTCTTGAATGCTAATGTTATTGTCAGAATGTTTTCCTCCATTTAAAATATTCATCATTGGAAGTGGTAATATTCTACCGTTTATTCCACCTAGATAATTATATAAGCACATTCCTAAAGATTCTGCTGCTGCTCTTGCTACTGCAATAGATACTCCTAGTGTTGCATTTGCACCTAGTCTTGATTTATTATTTGTTCCATCTAGAGCTATTAGTATATTATCTATTTCAAATTGATCATATGCATTTTCACCTATTAACTCTTCTGCTATTGTGTAATTTATATTTTCTACTGCTTTTAAAACACCTTTTCCTTTAAATCTTGTTTCATCACCATCACGAAGTTCTACAGCCTCAAAACTTCCAGTAGATGCGCCTGATGGAACAGCAGATTTTCCTACACTTCCATCTTCTAATTCCACTTCTACTTGTATAGTTGGATTTCCTCTGGAATCTAAGATTTCAACTGCATGAATTGACTCAATTGCTAAATAACTTTTCATTTCACATACCTCCATAATAAATTTATATTATTATGGGTATTTTTAGTAAATTTATGCAGTGATTTTTCTTTTATATCTTTCTAGTTAAAGAATTTTTTGCCCCCCATGCACATGGACTTG
Source organism: Clostridia bacterium (assembly GCA_017625035.1). Classification (GTDB taxonomy): domain Bacteria; phylum Bacillota; class Clostridia; order TANB77; family CAG-508; genus CAG-492. The sequence goes on along the minus strand of JAGALX010000005.1, from coordinate 74,157 downwards.
TACATTTAAATCCTGGATATGTACAACGAGCACCCTTGCTATATGGTAATAAATAATTATATACATCTTCATTTGAATCTTTTGTATTTTCTATGTATTTTTGTAAAATATCATAAGTTTGGTTCATTATTTCTAATTGAGCACAACCACAAATTCTTTCTTTACATTTTAAAACAAAATTTTCTGCAGTTCCTCTTTCATTTATTTTTATTAGCATTCCTTGTGGATACAAATCTGCTAGGCTATTTATATCATTTAACCATTCTTGTTTTAATTCATTGTTTTCTTCTATAATTTTTGGAACATAGAATTTTGCATTATCTAGTAATTGCATTTTGTATTGTAATGTTCTATGTCTTTGTGCTTGTGCAAGTTCTGCAAAAGTACCTTCATATGTTGTACAATAATTTTCACCAAACTCTTCTTTACGATTTTTTCTATCATCAAATAAAGAAATTTTTCGCATTTTTACATCTGAATTTAGCTCAGGAATTACATATTCGGCTACATTGTCTATAAATTGTTGTAAATACGGTTTTAATTGTATATTAAATTCAGTATCTGGTTCATTTTTTATATAATCCTCAAACCAGTGAACTATATAGTTCAATTGTCTTAGACTAACTGTATACTCCATAGTAGTTGCAGGAGTAAAAACACTTATTAGATATCTTGCATTTTCTTGAGCCAATTTTTTGGCTCTTTTTTCATCTATTTCAGGATATTGTTTAAAAATTTCTGTTTTATAAATTTCAATCCATTTTTCGTACAATTTTTCTTCTCTTTCAGATGGAGTCATTTTTGTATATCTTGCAGATTTTTCAGATGTTGTATACATTCCTTCGTTATTTAAAATCATAGCTATAATTTTAGGAATTCCTTCTAATGCTAGGTTATATGTAGTATGGTCAAAAACGCTGTGATGTCCTGAATTTAAAGTCATATTTGCTCTCTTTATAGTTTTTTCTTCTGGCTCTGAAAATAAGGTATTTATGTCATCTGGCATATAGCAGATACCTGCTGATTTACCTCCGAATTTCATTGCTTCTTCTTTACTTAATTTATATTCTGGTTTTGTTGATGCTAATATTGATATTTTCATTTTATCCTCCCTTTTTTGTGCTGGTACTTTTTATTTTTTATTATACTATCATAAGAGCTTTTAAAAAGCTAGGTGTAATTTTAGATTTTTTTCATCATCATGCGAAAGGAGTTGATGTTATGGTAGGCAAGATTTTTATACTTGCCTGTGTGGCTTGGGTGGCACAGATAGGCTATTGGCTTAAAACAGCACCCGAGGAAAAAGATCTGTATCAGAAAAAGAAAAAAAACTGAAATACAGATCAAAAAAGGAGCGGAATGTTTTCCGCTCCTTTTTTCTATGCACTGTAGATACTATTTAATCTCATTCTCCATAACCTATCTCAAAATCCTCAAAGTATTCACAATAGTAATCAAAGTAACCCCCACATCTGCAAAAACAGCTAAACTCATGTGAGCTAACCCTATTGTACTTAATATTAAAATCAAAATTTTTACACCTATTGCAAATATTAAATTCTGCTTTATAATCTTACTTGTTTTTTTAGAAATTTCGATTGCTTCATTTATTTTGTCAATAGAATCTGTCATTATTACAACATCAGAAGCTTCTATTGCTGAGTGAGATCCAACTCCTCCCATAGAAATTCCTATATCTGCTAAAGCTAATACTGGAGAATCATTTATTCCATCACCAACAAAAGCAACCTTATTATTTGTATTTTTATATTTTTTAATTAGTTTTTGTAATGCTTGATATTTATCTGTTGGAAGCATTTCTGATTCTACATTTTTTACTTCTAATTCATCTGCAACTCTTGTAGCAATTCTTTTATTGTCTCCTGTGAAAATTCTAATTTTTATACCCTTTTCTTTTAATTTATCTAATGCATCTTTTGTTCCTTCTTTTATAGTATCAGCTAGACTTACGGCTCCTATTACATCATCATTTAGTTTAACAAAAATTTTTGTACCTTCTGTTTTGTCTTTATTATAATCTACTAAATCGCTATTTCCTATTAAAATTTTATTGTTATTAAAAGTGTAGCTTAATCCTCTTCCTGAAATTTCTTTAAAATCTTTTACATCTTCTTTGTTAAAATTAATATTTGTAAGTTTTAAAATGGATTTTGCTATTGGGTGATTTGAAAAACTTTCTCCCATTACTGTGTATTTTAGAATATCTTGTTCATTATATGATTTATCATATACATCTATTTTTCTTATTTCAAATTTTCCTTTAGTAAGAGTTCCTGTTTTGTCAAATGCAATCTCTTTTATATCTTTTAGTGCATCTAAATAATCACTACCTTTTATCAAAATTCCTGATTTTGAAGATTTTCCGATTCCTGAAAAATAGCTAAGTGGTACTGATATTGCTATTGCACATGGACATGATATTACTAAGAATATTAGTGCCCTGTACACACTTTCGCTATATGTAATACCTTTATTTATTATTGGTAAAAGTACTGCCACTAGTATTGCTAATAGTGTTACTATTGGTGTATAAATTTTTGATGCTTTATTTACAAAGGTTTCTGTTTTTGCTTTTTTATCTGTGGCATTTTCTACAAGTTCTAATATTTTATTTACAGTACTATTTTCATAATCTTCCGTAACTTCTAGCTCTATTAAACCTTGCTCATTTATACTTCCTGATAAAACTTTATCTCCTTCACGTACATGGTAAAGTAAGCTTTCACCTGTTAATGATGAAGTATCTAGTGATGCACTTCCTTTTTGTACTATGCCATCAATTGGAACTTTTTCACCTTGTTTTATTATTATTGTATCTCCTATTTTTACTTCTTCTGGAGATACTTGTTTTGATTCATTTTCGCTAATTTTTAAGTTGGCATATTCTGGTCTGATATCCATTAATTCTGTTATTGATTTACGAGTTTTATTTATAGCTTTACTTTCTAGGATTTTACCAATTTCATATAAAGTTATAACCATTAACCCTTCAAATTTTTCTCCTACTAAAAATGCTCCAATTACAGATATTGTAATTAAAAAGTTTTCGTTTATTTTTTTGCTAGAAATGAACAATTTTATTGCATTTTTAATTGTTCTGTAAAGTAAAATTAGATATCCTATTATAAGAATTATTGTTCCTGCTATATTGGGTAGTGGTAAATAAATTCCCAATAGTGCAATTATAAGACCTATTACTAGTCTTATAACTTCAAAAATAGAAGTTGTTTTTTTCATTTTTTTATTTTTGAAATTTTTATTTTCAACTAATGTAACTTCTGGTTCTATACTTTGAACTATTTTTTCTACATCTTGTTTTGATAGTGTATCTGTTTCATATGATAATTTTAATGTATTAAAATTTACATTTACATTTTTTAATTTTTCATTTTTTGAAAGTGTTTCTTTTATTTTATTTGCACAATTTGCACAATCTAAATCTTTTAATATAAATTCATATTTTTTCACTTAGGGTTCCTCCTCTCATATTGTTAAAATTTTAATTTAATTTTTTATTTTATTGTTCTATATGCTGTTTTACCAAATTATATGTTTGATAAATCTTTTAAAAAATTCAGCAACAATGCTGAACTTTTTTACGCTTCTATACAATTATCTAATTCTGCAATAATTCCTTTTTTATCCATATCTTTTCCTATAAAAACTAATTTTATAACTCTATCTCCATATTTAGAATCCCAGTCATTTAATATATCTGGATTTTGTGCTATTATTTGCTTTTGCTCTTGCTTGCTGAATGAAGCTACCCATTGTCCTGCACAAAATGCTTGTACTTGTTTTCCAGATTGTTCGAATACATATGAAGATTCTGGTTCATCTGCAAACCATATAACACCTTTGCATCTTATTATGTTTGTTGGGAAATTTGTAGCAAATTTGTCAAATTTATCTTTATTGAATGGAGTTCTTCTATAATATACAAATGTTCCTATTCCATATTCCTCTGCTTCGCCTTCTTCATGATTATGATGATGACAATGTGTATGGCTATGATGTTCGTGATTATGGTCATGTTCATGGCTATGCTCATATTCATGCTCGTGCTCGTGTTCATCCTCTTCGTTATCTCTTCTATTTAATTCTTCAATCCAACCAGCAGACATTGATGCTTCTTCAAAATTAAAAGAATTTGTATCTAATATTTTATTTACATCGACTTTTCCATAATTTGTTTCTATTATTTCAGCTTTTGGTTGTAATTTTTTTATTATAGCTTTTACTTTATTTAATTCATCTTTTGATATTTCATCTACTTTATTTAAAATAATTTTGTTGCAGAATTCAATTTGTTGAATTAATAAATTTTCGATATCTTCATCATCGATTTCTTCTTTTACTAAATTATCTCCACAATTAAATTCGTCTCTTAAGCGTAAACTATCTACTACTGTTACAACATTATCTAATCTGCATATTTTGGGTAATCCGTACTCTTCTGTTTGCTCTGATAATACAGTTATTGTTTGAGCTATTGGTAGTGGTTCACATATTCCGCTTGCTTCTATTAAAATATAATCGAATTTTTTTGTTTTAATTATATCTACTATTTGTTGCATTAAATCTACTTTTAGTGTACAACAAATACATCCATTTGATAATGGTACCAAACTCGAATCTTCTTCTTGTACGATTCCACCTTTTGCTATTAAACTAGCATCTATATTTATTTCGCCTATGTCATTTACAATTACAGCTACTTTATATCCTTGTTGATTATTTAACACATGATTTATAAGTGTTGTTTTTCCTGCTCCTAAATATCCTGTAAGCAATGTAATTGGTACTATTTTTTCAGTCATTTTGTTACTTCCTTTCCATTGATAATTTTATGTTTACATTATATATAATTTTTATTGTATTTTCAATATTTAAAATAAAAAAATCAAAACCATTATTATGATTATATATTACTTTTATAACTTGCTTATTTCTTTAAAATTAACTTCGTATATGACAAATAAAGTAAGCAAAATTATATATTTTTGCCTACTTTACAAAAAACTATTCCATTATCTCCAAGGCATCTTTTTCCTCAAGCCCCTCGAAATTATAATAACTACTTGGAATTTCACCAACAATTATTGATTCTGCAATCAGTACCTGATTTCTTATTTCCTCTGTTGTACTATTAAATGGTGTTAATATGGAAACATTACATTTAATATCTAAATAAATTTGATGTATCGTTTGATTTATTCCAGCTGTTTTAAATTCGGATTTTAATTCTGTTTCTACAGTGCCTATGGTGGACATTCTTACTTTTACATATGGACCTACTCCAGATAATAGTTTTACTCCTGTAAAACTTCCTAATCGTATTCCGAACTTAGTATCTTCAACATTATTTAATGCTTCTTGAATTTTTAAAGGTACATCAGATATTATTTCATTTACTGGAATTATATTTAATTTTATCATTTGTATTTTCCCGTTTTCATCTTTTATAACTACTGCCAAATCTTCATATTTATAATTTTCCATAACGACAGTTGCTTGCTCATTACAAATAATTGTAGCAATGCTTTTGGCTTTGTTGGAACATTGTCTTTTTATTATTGGGTTTACTGCATTAACTACATTTCTTGCTACAATTATTTCTATAATTAATATAATTATTACTTTTAAAAGTGCTCCTTTTTTATTATTATTTTTGTCAGAATTTCGATTATTATAATTTTTGAAATTATTTATTCTACTAAAACTTATCTTTGGAATTATTATTCTTTTTCGAGAATAAATTTTATCCATTTTATTATGATATTCTATTATATACATATTTTGGAATATACAATTGATCTCCTATATTTATTTTATCAACATCTTCAATATTATTAACTTTTGCGATTTCATCTATTGTGCTTTTGAATTTTTTCGCAATTTTCCAAAGTGTATCTCCGTCTTTTACGAAGTATATTACCATACTACTTGATTTACTATTTTCACTATTTTGCTGTACATTTATATTATTAACTATATTTACACTATTTGTTAAATATGTATTTACTAAAAAGTTCATATTTATTTTTGCATCAATTGTATTATCTGGCATACAAATAAAGTCTTTTGAATCTATTTCTATGGTTGTATTTATTTTAGAATTTTTACTTATTCTATCTGAATTAATATTATGTGTAAAAGTTATTCTTTGCTCTTTTACTTCCATTCTATTTGTAATGCTTGATTCATATAAAATGTTTAAAATTACTTCTGCTTCGTAAGAAATAGAATTATTTAATACATTTTCTTTTATTATATTTGTAGTAGCTCTTACATTATATATTTTTCCACCTTTTATTTCAGAAATATTTATTTTTTCTTGTATGGTGCACATATCTTTTATTGTGTTTTTATTTTGTATTAAGTTTACATTTTCTTGGTTCATTATAATATCTTCTTCAGGGCTGTATAAATCTTGTATTAAATCAATTTCTTTATCTTCATATGCACTACATCTTACTAAAAATTCTATTTCTAAATATATTGAATGATCTTCAACATTATTTGGTTTTATATTTATATTTCTAATTTCATAATCTGTATCACATATTTCTTTATCTGATACATTTGGTATATCAATAAATCCCATAATTGGAATTTGTGCAGTTACTGTATTTATTCTCTCATCTTCTGTAAGATATAATATTTCTACCATTACATCTGCTTTTGATAAAACTTTATTATAACTTACTTTTATATCTTTATTTTTTACACATATTTCATTACCTAGTATATCAGCTAAGTTATCATCTATAGTAATTGTATCCTTTGCTGTTGCAATTGTTTCTCCTCTTCCCTTTAATGAATTTATTCTTATTGAATTACTTATCATTTGAATTTTTTCCATATTATTTATAGATTTTACAAATTCTTTTTCTTGGTTAGAAAAAACACTTATTTCTACATCCATATTCGCTTTTACATTTATTTTTCTACCATTTAATATTTTACATTCTATATTTTTTATATTTAGTGTGCAATCACACTCCATTTCTTGTGATAAATTTTCTAATTCTATGCTTTGTGAAAAATCTATTACAGTATGTAATCCTCTTATATTATTTTGTTCATTATCTGCTAAGTACATAATATAAGCTTGCACTCCACCATCAATTCTTAGTCTGCCATTAACAATTTCTTTTTTATAAATATATACATTTCCACAAGAATCTATTGTACTTAATATATCTGGTTTTATATCTGGAATTATTATATTTTCCTCTGCTGAAAAAGTTTCTTTTTTTCGGCTTATTATTTGATTTAAACATATTTTTTCTGTTTCAAAATCCATATTTTACACCTAGTCCTTTCTTATTATTGCAAAGTGTAGTTATTATTTTACTTTGCGTTATTTAGTAATAATTATATTAGTGAGGATTCAAAAAAATTACTAGTTTTGAAATTTTGATTGAAACAGGGACGGTAATATCATTATCCACTTTCACCAATTTCGAAAAAAATCATAATATATAATAATCTGACATATTTTGGAGGAATTTATATGAAAAGAATAAAAAAAGGCGATATAGTTTCAAGAAATTCATATCAAAATGATATTCTATTTTATGTAGAAAAAATTGTGAAATTAGAAAACAGAGGTAAAATAGCAATTTTAAAAGGTCTTACAATAAGAATCGAGGCAGATGCACCAATTGATGATTTGCAAATTCCAGCTGAAAGCAGAATAAAAGAGCATTTAGAAACAATGAAACAAAAAATTGAATTACCAAACATAATAGATAACAGAAATATTATAAAATATGGAAAAATATTGCATTTAGATGGAGATAGAAATTATAGTCAAAAAACAGAAAGATACTATAAAAAAAGGAATTTAAATTATGTTGTAAAACATGTAATGGAATTTAGACAACCTATTGTGATAAGAAATTTATTACAAAGATATAATCCTGATATCGTAATAATAACACGGTCATGATGGAATGATTAAAAATGGAAAAAATTACAATGATATAAATAATTACAGAAATTCAAAGTATTTTGTAAAAGCAGTTAATGAAGCAAGAATTTGGAATTCGAATAATAGTGAGCTTATAATTTTTGCAGGAGCATGTCAGAGCTATTATGAAGCATTAATCTCAGCAGGAGCGAATTTTGCATCATCTCCTGCGAGAATATTAATAGATTTTATGGATCCCCTAATCGTAGCCGAAGAAGTATCTACAACAAACCAAAATAAATTAATAATGATGTCTGATTTAGAAGGAAAAATTAGAAATGGAAGAAAAGCAATAAGTGGTATTGGAGCAAGAGGTAAAAGGATTGTAATATAATTGTAATAAAATTGTAATGTAATTGTGATATTGTGACCAAACTGTCAAGAAACCTTTATAAATCAATAGTTTGGAGTTTTCTACAAAAAAGAACACATTTTGACTTTTTTTTTGAAGGGTGCTATAATTTTGGTAGATTAAAGAAGTAGGTGATTAAATGATTTGCAAAAATGATATAACAAGCATAAAAACAGATATTGGAGAAAAAATAGGTCAAAAAATAATTGTCAAAGGTTCTCTAGGAAGGAGTAAATCGTTTGAGAAAGAAGCTACAATAGAAAAAACATACCCAAATATTTTTGTAGTAAAATATGATGATAATGATAGAAGCGTAACATACAGCTACACAGATGTTTTAACAAGAACAATAGAAATGCAAGTTTTTAATGGAACAAATTATACCCCATTAATGCCTGATGTTGTAGAGGTTAAAAGAAGAAGAAGAAGAATAGATTAAAAAGGAAATAAGTAATTGCTTATTTCCTTTTTATTAATATCCCCTCTTTTTATAACTTTTCCAAAAAAATGTCCTTTTTGATTATATAAATATAATGATTCCATTTTTTCAATCCTTTATACATATTATTCTTCCACATTTACTTTATCATATCCAGCAATTAATCTAAATTCATTTAAAATTTCTTCATTAATAAATATTCCACCTGACATAACATATGTATCTCCATTTACGATTTTTACAGCTATATTATTTCTATCTCCTGCAAAAAATTTTATTGCTCCTCTTAATTTTTCTTTTTGCTCTTCTGATAAATTCGTTATATTTATACTAAGCATTCTAGAATTTTTTGCCCCAAATTTTGTAATCCTGCTTGCTACAATTTTTGTATCTTCGTCTTCTCTAATGCTTAATCTTCCTTCTACTAGCACTATGTTATCTTCTATTAATACATCTGAACAGTTTAAATAGCAATTTTCGAAAACGATTATTTCACAGGCTCCGTATAAATCTTCTATTGTTACAAATGCCATTATTTTATTTGTTTTTGTGTATTTCTTTTTTATACTACTAATAATTCCTGCAAATTTTACGTTTTGACCGTCTTTTAATATAATTTTTCCTGTTTCTAATTCTTCTTCTTTAGCTTCTATCATTTTTAGTGTATTTATACTTGTTTGACTTTCTATTTCATTTCGAATTGATTCTAATGGATGTCCAGTTATGTATAATCCTAGCATTTCTTTTTCCATTGATAAAAGCTCTTTTTCGGAATACTCGTCTAAAACTGTATAATTATATTTAATTTTATCAAGCTCATCATTTTGGTTGCTAGCTACCATATCAAACATTGTTATTTGTCCTTTAAGACTATGTTTTGATGATGTGTTTATACTATCTACTATATCTTCAAATGATGCAAGAAGTGTTGCTCTTGTCTCATTAAATTCATCCATTGCTCCAGATTTTATTAAACTTTCAATACACTTTTTATTAACAGAATCGTTTTGCATTCTTTCACAAAAATCTGCTAAATCTTTAAATGGGCCCTTTTCTTCTCTGTTTTTTACAATAGCATCTAATACGGCTAATCCTACATTTTTTATGCTTCCTAAACCAAATCTTATTTTTCCATCTTCAACTGTAAATTTTGTAAAACTTTTATTTATTTCTGGTTTTAAAATTTGTATATTTAATTTTTTACATTCATCTATATATAATGGAACTTTGTCTAAGTTTCCTAGATAACTGTTTAATGTTGCTGCCATGAATTCGGCTGGATAATATGCTTTTAAATATGCAGTTCTGTATGATACTACTGCATATGCTGCTGCATGAGATTTGTTAAAAGCATATTTTGCAAATTCAGCCATCTCGTCAAATATTTTATTTGCAGATTCTTCATCAATTCCATTTCTTACACATCCTGGAATTACTACATTTCCATTTTCATCTACTTGTCCATGTATAAAATATTCTCTTTCTTTTGCCATTACATCAAGCTTTTTCTTCCCCATTGCTCTTCTTACTAAATCGGCTCTTCCTAGAGAATATCCTGCAAGTTCTCTTACTATTTGCATTACTTGCTCTTGGTAAACCATGCATCCATATGTTACTTCTAGTATTGGTTTTAATGCGGGGTGTGTATATACTGCATTATAAGGATCTTTTTTATTTGCTATATATCTTGGTATTTGATCCATTGGTCCTGGACGATATAATGAAACTCCGGCTATTATGTCTTCTAGGCAATCTGGTTTTAGCTCTTTCATGAAATTTGTTATTCCTTGGCTTTCGAATTGGAATATTCCCATGCTATCTCCATTTTGCCATAATTTATATACTTTAGGGTCATTCATATCTTTGTCATATTCTACATCTATTCCTGTATTTTGTTTTACTAAATTTATTGTATCTTGAATAACAGTTAAAGTTCTTAGCCCTAAAAAGTCCATTTTTAGAAGTCCTAACTCTTCTAATGTTGTCATTATATATTGTGTTGAAATTAAATTATCTCTTACATATAGTGGAACATATGTATCTACTGGCTCTTTTGTAATAACAATTCCACAAGCATGAGTTGAAGCCTGTCTTGGAAGTCCTTCTAATCCCATTGCTATATCTATTAATTTGCGTATTTCTTCATCGCTTTCATACAAATCATTTAATTCTTTATTTTGCTCTAGTGCTTTTTTTATTGTAATATGCACTTCATTTGGAATCATTTTAGCAAGTTTATCTGTTTCTGCATATGGAACATCTAGAGCTCTACCAACATCTCGAATAACCATTCTTGCTGACATTGTTCCGAATGTTATAATTTGTGATACATGGTCATGTCCATATTTTTTAGAAACATAATCTATTACTTCTTGTCTTCTTTCATAGCAAAAGTCAATATCAAAATCGGGCATACTAATTCTTTCTGGATTTAAAAATCTTTCGAAAATTAGGCTATATTTTATTGGATCAATATCTGTAATTCCTATAGAATATGCAACTATAGAACCTGCTCCAGAACCACGCCCTGGTCCTACTGGTATACCTTGCGATTTTGCATAATTTATGTAGTCCCATACGATAAGAAAATAATCTACATAGCCCATCTTTTTTATTACAGATAGTTCATATTCTTCTCTATCTAAAATTTCTTGAGGGATGTTTTGTCCATATCTTTTTTTCATTCCATCATCTGTTAATTTTTTTAAGTAATCATAATGGGTTTCAAATTCTGATGGTACATCATAATTTGGTAGTATTGTATTTCCAAATTCAAATTCTACATTACATTTTTCTGCTATTTTTACAGTATTTTGTAGTACTTCTGGAATATTTGAAAAATACTCTTCCATTTCTTCTGGTGATTTTATGTAATAATCGTTTGTTGAAAATGACATTCTGTCTTCATCTGTCATTCTTTTTCCAGTTTGTACACATAATAAAACTTCGTGATTGTAGTAGTCTTCTTTCTTTAAGTAGTGGGCATCATTTGTTGCTATTAGTGGTATGTCTAATTTTCTGGCTAATGTTATTAATTTTTGGTTTACTAGTGCTTGCTCTCTTAGTGAATTTGCTTGTATCTCAAAGTAATAATCTTCTCCAAATAAATTTTTAAACCACATTGCACTTTCTTCTGCTTTTTTCATATCGTCATTTAATATTGCTTGTGGTACTTCTCCTGCTAAACATGCACTACAACATATTAAATCTTCGTGATATTTTTCTAATAGTTCTTTATCTACTCTTGGTTTGTAATAATATCCATCTATAAATCCTAATGATACTAGTTTTGCTAGATTTTTATAACCATTGTTGTTTTTTGCAAGTAGTATTAAGTGATTATATTTGTTGTCGATATTAGGCTCTTTGTCAAATCTTGTTCTTGGTGCAACATATACTTCACATCCGATTATTGGTTTTATACCATTTGCTTTACATGCTTTATAAAAGTCAATTGCTCCGAACATTACTCCGTGGTCTGTGATTGCTATTGCATCCATGCCTAACTCTTTTGCTCTTATTGGTAAATCTTTTATTCTGTTGGCTCCATCTAGTAAACTATATTCGCTGTGGACGTGTAAGTGAACAAATTTTGACATTGTATTTCCTCCGTATCTTTTATTTTTTGCTATTCTATCATCATGAATTGATATTTTCAATATTATAGAAAAAATAAATTCGCTAAATACTAAAAAAAGTGTGAAAAGTTATTATAATAACTTTTTCACACTTTTTTAGTCTGATTATAATCCTAAGCTTTTTTATTTTCTAAAATCATATCTTTAACTTTCATAAGCCTAGAAGTAGATGCTCTTTCATCTTCTGAAAGTTTCATTCCTATATATTTAATGGTATCTATATAATTAGGAATAGTAACATTTTCAATTGCATTAACTCTTCTTCTAGTTTTTTCTATTTCATTTGAAATAAGTTCTATTGCTTTTTCGTTTTCAGCTAACTGTACTAAAGCATTTGCCGCTTCTGAAAATTTTTCGGTAGCTAAATCCAATTCAGATGTCGTATATGCAAAACCATATAGTATTTTGTCTGAATTATTGGTGTTTTTACTAAGCTTAAATTCTGGAATTTTAACACTCATAACACTAGTTTCGCCTAATTCAACAGAAGCTGAGGTTTTAGGAATAATAAAAGCTTCTGTAATAGCAGCTTCTCCCATAACAGCTTTAGCAAGCATGAAATTTTGATAAGCTTCTTCTAAAAGTTTGTCTGTATCTTTTCTTAAAACTTGATTTTGCTCTACTAATTCAAGTAATTTTTTTATAAGCTCATCTAATTTATCTTTTAATAATTTATGTCCTCTTTTAGCTGTATTTAAAGATTTTTTCATATTAATACTTTCGATACGAGTTAAATTAACATTTAAAACAGACATACTTACTACACCTCTAATCTATATAATATTTATCAATATATATATCTTTAATACGTTTTAATTCTTGTTTAGGTAATTTTGATAAAAGTTTCCATCCAATATTTAAAGTTTCGTCAATTGAACGATTTGTATTAAATCCTTGAGCGATGAATTCTTGTTCAAATTCATCTGCAAATTTTGCATAAACTCTATCTATTTCTGAAAGTGCACTTTCTCCTAAAATAGTCATTAATTCTTTTGCCTCTTTACCTCTTGCATATGATGCAAATAATTGATTTAAAACTCCAGAATGATCTTCTCTTGTTTTTCCTTTACCAATACCTTCGTTCTTTAAACGTGATAGTGAAGATAAAACATCTACAGGAGGAGTTAAACCTTTTTTATTTAGCTCTCTTCCTAAAACAATTTGTCCTTCTGTTATATATCCTGTTAAATCTGGTACAGGATGTGTTTTGTCGTCTTCTGGCATTGTTAGAATTGGAATCATTGTAACAGATCCTTCATTACCTTTTATTTTACCAGCACGTTCATAAAGTGAAGCTAAATCAGTATATAAATATCCAGGATATGCACGTCTTCCAGGTATTTCTTTTCTTGCTGCTGAAATTTCACGAAGAGCTTCAGCATAATTAGTCATATCTGTTAATATTACTAAAACTTGCATTCCTTGTTCATATGCTAAATACTCTGCAGCTGTAAGTGCCATACGTGGTGTCGAAACACGCTCTACTGCTGGGTCATTGGCCAAATTTATAAACATTACAGATCTATTTATTGCTCCTGTTTCTCTTAAAGATCTAATAAAAAACTCTGCATCTTCAAATGGAATTCCTATTGCTGCAAATACAACTGCAAATTTTGAATCTTCTTTTAAAACTTTTGCCTGTTTTGCAATTTGTACTGCAAGCTCAGCATGAGGAAGTCCTGAGCCTGAAAATATTGGTAATTTTTGCCCTATAACTAGTGTATTTAATCCATCTATTGATGATATTCCTGTTTGAATAAATTCTGATGGAAATACTCTGGCTGCTGGATTTATTGGTTTTCCATTTATATCAACTTTTTTGTCTGCAATTGGTGCTGGCAAGTCATCTTTTGGTCTTCCTAAACCATCAAATACTCTTCCTAAAATATTTTCAGATACGCCTAATTCTAAACCTTTTCCTAAAAATCTTACTTTAGATTCTTTTAAGTTTATTCCGCTACTACTTTCAAATAATTGAACTAATGCAGCTTTTTCGTTAACTTCTAAAACCTTGCATAATCTCATTTCCCCATTTTGAAGTTTTATCATACCAATTTCATCGTATTTTACGTTTTCTACATTTTCTACTAACATCAAAGGTCCTGCTGTTTCTTTTATAGTTTTATATTCTTTTATCATTATGCTAGACCTCCTTTTTCTATTAATAATTTTGTTTCATTTTCTATAGCAAATTCTATTTTATCAAATTCTTCATCAACTTTATTTTCTTCTATGAATTTTGCTTTACCAATTTTTGAAACATATGGTAATTTAATATATTCGTCTATACTTATTCCTGCTTCAACAGCTTTTTCTATTTTGTCATAAAATTTAAAAATCATTTTTAATATTCTCTCTTGTTTATGACTTGATGCATAACAGTCTACATCATCAAATGCGTCTTGAGCTAAATAATCTTCTCTTAAAAGTCTTGCCACTTCTAATATTACTCTATCTTTGCTTGAAACAGCATCAATACCTACTAATTGTACTATTTCTTGAAGTTTTGCTTCTTCTTGTAATATTTTCATTGCTTCATTTCTATTTTCAACAAACTCTTTACTTACATTTTCAATTACCCATTTATCAGATTGTTCTTTATATAAAGAATAGCTTGTAAGCCAATTTATAGAAGGAAAATGTCTTTTAGCAGCTAATGATGCATCTAATCCCCAAAATACTTTTACTATTCTTAAAGATCCTTGGCTTACTGGTTCAGATATATCTCCTCCTGCTGGTGATACTGCTCCTATTACAGTAAGAGTTCCAGTTCTTTTATCATTTCCTAATACTTCTACTTTTCCTGCTCTTTCATAAAATTCTGCTATTCTTGACCCCAAATATGCTGGATATCCTTCTTCTCCTGGCATTTCTTCTAATCTACCACTCATTTCTCTTAATGCTTCTGCCCATCTTGATGTAGAATCTGCCATTAAAGCTACATTGTATCCCATATCTCTATAAAATTCGGCTATTGTAATACCTGTATAAATAGAAGCTTCTCGTGCTGCAACCGGCATATCTGATGTATTAGCAATTAAAACTGTTCTATTCATTAATGAATCTTTAGTTCTAGGATCTGTTAAATGTGGGAATTCTGTTAAAACATCTGTCATTTCATTTCCACGCTCTCCACATCCAACATAAACAATAATATCTGCATCTGCCCATTTTGCAAGTTGATGTTGAATTACAGTTTTACCACTACCAAATGCTCCCGGTATAGCACATGTTCCTCCTTTTGTTATTGGGAAAAAAGTATCTATAACTCTTTGGCCTGTTACCAACATATCGTCTGGATTTAATTTTTTATTTACTGGTCTTGGTTTTCTTACTGGCCATTTTTGTAGCATTTGTATATTATGTAATTTTCCTTTTTTATCTTCTACTACACATATAGTTTCTGTAACTGTATAATCTCCTGATTTTATTTCTTTAATAATTCCTTCTATTCCAAATGGGACCATTATTTTACATTCAATTACTTTTGTTTCTTGAACTCCACCTATAATATCGCCTGATGTAACAGAATCACCTACATTTTTTTTAGGTTTAAATGTCCATTTTCTTTCTTTATTTATACTAGAAACCTCTATTCCTCTTTCTATATTTTTTCCTACCTTTTCATAGATATCTTCAAGAGGTCTTTGTATTCCGTCATAAATTGCAGTCAACATTCCTGGACCCAATTCAACAGAAAGTGGCATTCCTGTAGGAACTATTTTTTCTCCTGGACCAATTCCTGATGTTTCCTCATAAACCTGTATTGATGCTGTATCTCCATTCATTTCGATGATTTCACCAATTAAATTTTTATCTGATACTTTTACAACATCAAACATATTAGCTTCTTCCATGCCTTTAGCAACAACTAATGGTCCAGATACTTTTACTATTATTCCTTCTTTCAAACCGTTTCTCCTCCTTTTGAATTTTTTATTACTTAAAGTTTATCTCTATTCCAACAGCTTTTTGAACCATTTCTTTTATTTTAGTTTCCCCATACTTTAAGTTACCTGTATTTTGAGGTATACTTACAATCGCTGGAGTTTTGTGCTTTTGAAATTTACTGATAAAATCACTTACTTTTATTTCTGCATTTTCTGTTATATATATAATTGCATAGTTTTCATCTACTAATTTTTGAATTGTAGATTTTATTTCTTCCGCCTCATAGCATTCATATATATCAATTCCTATAGCAGAAAAACCAAGTATTGATTCTTTATCTCCTACTACCGCTATATTAGACATAAGCTTCCCTTAACCTTTCTTTAATTTTTTCAGTATTTATGTTGTTTAGCTTTCCTGTAAAAATTACTCTTATATTTCTTATTTCCGTTTCTTTAGCATATATATATGCTATTATTGGTTCAATGGTAAGCGCTTTTAATTTTGATTCTTTCATATATTCCATTATATAATTATCACAATATACATCTAAATTATCATATGAATTTATTGCTTTTTCTATAAGTTCATTATATTTGCCAAATTTACCTTGCAAATTTTGAATATCTTCAGTTAAATTTTTCTTTAATTCATTTAAAGATATTGACCCTCCTGGTATATATGCAATTTCTAAAACCTTATCATTTTTATATATTTTTTTAATTCTAAAAAATGTTTTTATATTTGTTATATCTATTAAATTTTGGACATATTTAATTATAAATTCATTATTTATAATTAATGATATTTGCTTCATTTCTTCAAAACTTGCTTTATCTAAAATACAATCTATTACATATGGATTTTTTGTGATTTCATATTGTAATTTTGCTTCAATTATTGCTTCTTTCATTTTTTTGTCTAGTAAATCATAATTTTCGCTTTCCATTATTTTAATTAAATTTTCTTGTATTATAAATCCACCTTGATTTAAGTTTTCTATATATTTTTTATTTTGAATTTTAGATTTTAAAATTAATTTTATATTGTTATAATCATTTTTGCTTAAAAATATTTTTATGAATTTTTCATCTTCTATTAATTCTTTTATTAATTTATATAGCATTTGCTGTTCATTTTCTAATACAAATTCAAAATTCTCAATTCTTGTAATATTTTCAAAATTATAACCTTTTCCTGTTATTATAGATACTATTCTTTCAAGGCTTTTTTCTTCAACTAGCTGATTAAAATTTTGGTTTGTTAACATATTTATTTCTTTTGCTTTTATTTTTGATACAGCATAAGGATATATTTGTTCCATTTCATCCTCCTTTTAGTTAAATAATATAGCATCTATTTGTTTTTCAATTTCTTCTTCATTGTATTTCATATTTTCTTCAAAATCATAGTTATATTCTATTTTTCCACATTTTGCGATAAACCCTAAATCAAATTCTTCTGTTGCATTTAATACTATAAAATTAAAACTCTCTGCTAATTTTTTTATTTTATCATAAAACTTTGTTGGCAATATTATTTCTACATTTTCTTTTACAGGTAAATTTTGAAATAAATTTTCTATTATTTTTGTATAATCGTTTTCATTTAAGTCTTTTATTTTTTGTTTTACTTTTTCTTTTACAATTTCTATTGCTTGCTTTTTAGCAACTAAACTTGCATTTCTTGCAATTAATTCTTCTTTTTCTATTTTGCTTGCATTTTCTCTTAATATTAAATCTTTCATGAAATTGAATTGATTTTGTGAATTATGTGATTCTTTTTCTTGATAATCTTTTACTATTTTCTCTGCTTTAGTCTTTGCTTCATTTATTATAATATTAGCTTCGTTTTCTGCATCCTCAATAATCTTATTTAAGATAATTTCTTCTTCCATAGACTTTCCTCTCCTTCTTTTTGGTTCTAATTATCCAACAACAACACCATTGTAAGCTAAGAATGAGATTAATAATCCTAATAATGCATATGTTTCAACAATTGCGGCTAAAGTAATTGCTTTTCCTAGTTCATCTGGTTTTTTAGCAACAATTCCAACCCCTGCTGCTGCAACTTTACCTTGGAAAACACCTGATACTAAACCAGTTATTCCTACTGCTAACCCTGATGCTAATAATTGAAAACCTTGAGCTGATGTTAATGCTACTTCTGCACCTAAAATTCCTGCTTTTGTTAAAATTAAAAACGCTACTATAAATCCGTAAAGACCTTGTGTACCTGGCAATAATTGTAATACTAATAATTTACCAAATTTACTTGAATCTTCTGATATTGCTCCTGCTGCTGCTTGTCCTGCTATTGAAGTACCTTTTGCAGATCCCATTCCTGCAAATAATATTGCTATTGAAGCTCCTAAAATACTTAAAAATTTTCCATCTGCTAATCCTGTTAAAAAATCCATAATTAAATTTCCTCCTTAATTCTTGTATATTTATTATTTACTTTAAATGGTGAGAATTCTTTTCCTCCACCTTCATAAAATTTCCCAAAAAATTCTACATATTGTAACCTACTAGTGTGAACATATGAACCTAATGCACTATTAGCTAGGTTTACTCCATGTCCTAATAGACCTATAAATACCGCAGGTATTGGTCCAGCAATTTGTCCCAATAAATTTACAACCTGTGCTATAACACCTGTAGATAAACATAATGCCATTATTCTTGAATATGACAAAACATCTGCAAAATAACTTGTTATTCCATATAAACTAGATATACCTTTAAAAACTTTTTTGAATATTCCTTTTTCTTTTCTTCCTTGTGTTAAAAGTAATCCTATTAATCCTACTATTGCAAGATATTTTCCAACTTCAAACCAAATTCCTATATCTCCTGCTATCATTGGTATTATTAATAAAAATACACCTGTTAACAATAAGTACCAAAATCCTATATCAAATATAGCATCTAGTGGTTTATGCTCTTTTATTAATTGTATTGCCTTAATAAACATTCCTGCATATATGTGAATTATACCAAATAATAATGATAATCCCATAAGTGCCATAACATCTACTAATGGGTTTATTACAGCTTTTATTTTTATTAAATCACCAAAGAAACTTCCGAATAAAAATCCCCAAATTATAGTCGATATTCCACCTAAAAATAGCATTTTAACTAAACTTCCTTCGCCCTTTTTATACTTTTTCTTTTTAATTAAAAATGCTGTTCCAAGTGTTAGTAATATTCCATATCCAGCATCACTAAGCATCATTCCAAAGAAAATTATAAAAAATATAGCCATTAATGGGTTTGGATCTATTTCTTTTCTATTTGGAACACTATACATATTTGTTATACTTTCAAATGGTTGTACTATTTTATTGTTTTTTATTAGAACTGGAGCATCTTCATCTTCTTGAACTGCCCTTTGTTTTACGATAAAATCTTTATTTGATTCTAATTTTGCACCACTTGGAATCCAACCTTCTAAATAAAATGTATTATTTGTTGTGACAACATTTTTTTGTATAGTTTTAATATCTTTTTGCATTAAAAAGTAATCATATAAACTTTCTAATTTTTCTAATTTTTGTGGATTTATAGTTTTTAAGTATTCGGATGTCTCATTATTTAAGCTTACTATTTCTTGCTTAATTTTGGATACTTTTTCTTCTATAGAACCATTTTCGATAGGTAATTTTTGCTCTTCATAATTATATTTTTTTAGTATTCGTTTTAATTGTAATGAATATTCTTTCTTTGTAATTATGCATACATATGTATTTTTTTTATCTTTGTTTACAATATTTATTGAACAATCTATACTTTCACGTTTTAATTCATTTTCTAATCGTTCTTTATTATATTTTGTTTTAAATATACCAAAAATAAATTCTATGTAATTAACATTTTTAAGATCTGCTGATACAGAAAAAGATTTCCAAGGAGTTATTGTTTTTAAAACTTCTTCTTTTTCTTTAATTATAGATTTAAGCTCTCTAACTTTTTGAGTATTTGTTATAATTTCATCAGTTTCTAATAATAAATTTTCAGACATATCTTTTGATATTTCAATATACTCATTTTTTTGAGCAAACATTGGCTTTTTTATTTTGTTAAATTCATGTATTGCTTGTATTGCTGAATCTATTTTTGTTAGTTTTTGATTTATTTTTGCTATTTCTTCACCTTTTTCTTGCTTCGAAAAAATTTTTTTAAATTCTTCATCTTCTGTTAGGTATGATGAATCATCTATTTGAACAAATCCGTAATTTCATAATTTTTTTCAAGATTTCTTCTTCTTTGTTTTTTAGACCAATTATTGTAACTTTGTTCATTTTAGTAATTGACATTCTTTTTTCATCCCCTTCCCAAGGTTTTTAAATATTTACTACTTTTGTAAATATTTCTTCTACTGCTTTTTGCATATTTTCTTTTGAATTTGCGTTAATTTTTTTAGCAGTTTCATTTGCTTTTGCTTTGATTTCTTCAATTTTACTTTTTGTTTTTCTTTCTTGTTCAGATTTAAGATTTTCCAAATTCATATCTAATTGCCTTTTATAAAATTGTCTGCTGGATTCTTTTGATTTTTCTGTTTCTTGTAAAATTCTTTGTGCCTCTAGGTTAGCTTCATGCTTTATTTGATTTGCTTTTTGCTCTGCTGCTACGATTTTCTTTACACTATCTAATTCCATTTAAAAGCCTCCTTTCTTATATGATTTTAATTTTTTTATATAAAATTTTTATAAAAACGATTTATGGAGTCGATTTTTATGAACCGGCTCGTTTTGTATTATTTATAAAGAATTATTATATTTAAATTTTTAACATATTAAAATTGTAACATATTTTTACTGATTTGTAAATTAGTAGAAAATAATCAGTGGAAAATAATGCTGTAAAGATAATGATGAAAAATAACGAAAAAATAATATGTAAAATTGACTAAAAATACTTTAAAATATCGGATTACTAAGAAAAAATACATCATCAAATATTAATTTAATATTTGATGATGCATAAAAAATTTTTATTATTAACTGTTGAATTTATTCTGCTTTTGGAGCTTCTTCAGCTGGTGCTACAGTTTCTTCAACTTTAGCTTCTGCTACTGGTGCTTCAACTTCTTCAGATACTGGAGCTTCTTCTATTTCAGCGCCTTTGATAACTATTTCTTTAGTTTCAATTCTTGCTCCTATATCTTCTTTAGTTTTAGCAGCTTTTCCTACTCTGTCTCTTAAGTAGTATAATTTAGCACGTCTTGCTTTACCAACTCTTACTACTTCTATTTTTTCTACCATTGGTGAGTGAATTAAGAATGTTTTTTCAACTCCACATCCGTAAGCTACTCTTCTTACTGTAAATGTTGCATTTAATCCTCCACCTTGTTTTTTAATTACTATTCCTTCGAATACTTGGATTCTTTCTCTATTACCTTCCTTAATTTTTTGGTGTACTCTTACTGTATCACCAACTTTAAGGTCTGGAATCGCATTTTTCATTTGCTCATGTTCAATTGATTTTATGATATCCATCGATATTCTCCTTTCATTATTTTTTATTGGATTTTACAATCCATTTAACCTGATTTTTTATATAGATTTTATATCTACATTATCCAAATTTTTTAATATTAATAAATAAATTACTTTTTATTTATTAATTATTTATTAAATATTTATAACTAAATATTTGATAAAATTTTATGAATTATATTTAATTCATATTTTCTAAAATTTTTTTATCTTCATCTGATAAATTTACATTTTGTAAAAGCTCTGGTCTTTTTTTGTATGTATTTTTTAAAGATTCAGCTCTACGCCATTTTCTAATATTTTCGTGATGTCCAGATTTTAATATTTCTGGAACTTTTTTATCATTAAATACTTCTGGTCTTGTATATTGTGGATATTCTAATAAATTATTTGAGAATGATTCTTCTTCAGTAGATTCATTATTAATTACACCTTCTACATATCTGCTAACAGAATCAATTAATACCATTGCTGGAATTTCTCCGCCTGTTAAAACATAATCACCTATAGAAATTTCTTCATCAATAATTTCATCTATAACTCTTTGATCAATTCCTTCATAATGTCCGCATAATATAACTAAGTGCTGTTCTTTACTTAAGCTTTTTACTTTTTCTTGGTTTAATACTTTTCCTTGTGGAGACATATATATAACTTTTGCATTTTCATCTTTTATAGATTTATATGCATCATATACTACATCTGGTCTTATGACCATTCCTGCTCCTCCACCATATGGAGTATCATCTACTTTTTTATGCTTATCTTTTGAAAAATCTCTAATATTTATTAAATTGATATTTATTAAATCTTTTTCAATTGCTCTTCCTAAAATACTTTGATTTAATGTATCAAACATTTCTGGAAAAAGTGTTAAAACATCAAATTTCATTTTTTCCTCCATTTATTATACTAAACCTTTTAATAAATGAACTATTACTTTTTGTTTTTCTATATCAATATCTAATATAACTTCTTTGATTGATGGTAAAAGTATTTGCTTTCCAAGTTCATCTTTTACTACATATATATCTTGTGCTCCAGCATTATATATGTCATCTACTTTACCTAAGTAATCATTAGTATCTGTATATACATCTGAACCTATGATATCCGCAATAAAATATGTTCCTTCTTCAAGCTCTCGGGCATCTTTTCTATGAATTTTTATATAGCATCCTTTGTATTTTTCTGCCATTGTCATATCTTCGATACCTTCTAATTTTAGAAGTACCATACCTTTTTGATATTTAACTTCTTCAATTTTCATTTCAATCATATTTTTATTTTTTATAACTAATATTGTTTTTAGCTCTTCAAATCTTTCTAAATCATCAGTAAAAGGTTTTACTTTTACAAATCCTTTTATTCCGAATGTGTTTACGATTTGACCAATTTCAAAATACTCTTGCATTTTTACCTCTTAATCTACGAATTCTATATTAACTTTTTTTCCTTCTTTTGCTGATACAGATTTCATAACAGTTCTTATTGATTTTGCTACTCTTCCTTGTTTTCCAATAACTTTTCCCATATCATCTTTTGAAACTTTTACTTTATAATCTATATTGTTATTAGTAATTGTTTCTTCCACTGATATTTCTTCTTTATTGTCCACTAGATTAGTAATTATCAATTCTAATATTTCTTTCATAATTTTTACCCCTTTCAAGGCTTAAAATTAGTTAGCTTTTTCTATTAAAGCTTTTACTGTGTCAGTTGGTTTTGCACCATTTTTAATCCATGTAGCAACTTTTTCTTTATCTAATACGATTGTTGCTGGATCTGTCATTGGATTGTATGTTCCAATTTTTTCGATTATTTTTCCATCTCTTGGAGATCTAGAATCTGCAACTACTATATGATAGAATGGAGCTTTTTTAGCACCTTGTCTTTGTAATCTTATTTTTACCATTTTTATTTTCACCTCCTTAAAATTTCATATCTTTAAAAGCATCTTTATCTATGCCTTTTAGATTTTTCATCATATTTTTCATACCTTTTTCTGATTTCATTTGTTTCATCATTTTTTGAGTCATTTCAAATGATTTCATAAATTTATTTATTTGTTCAACTGTTGTTCCACTACCTTTTGCTATTCTTAATCTTCTTTGTCCGTTTATTAGTTTTGGATTTCTTCTTTCTTGTTTTGTCATTGAACAAATCATTGATTCTATTCTTATAAACTCTTTATCATCTACTTGAATATCTTTCATTTTACTTCCTAAGCCAGGTATCATTTTTAGAATAGATGAAAAAGATCCCATTTTTTTAATTTGTTTTAATTGTGTTAAGTAATCATCTAAATCGAATTTGTTTTTTCTTAGTTGAGCTTCTAATTTTTCTGCTTCTTCTTCGGTTATTGCTTCTTCTGCTTTTTCTATTATTGAAAGTACATCTCCCATTCCAAGAATTCTTGATGCCATTCTGTCTGGATGAAATTTTTCAATATCATTCATTTTTTCACCAGTTGCAATATATTTTATTGGTCTTCCGGTTACTTTTTTTACTGATAGTGCAGCACCACCACGAGTGTCACCATCTAATTTAGTAAGTACTATACCATCTATTCCAACTGAATCTTTAAAGCTCTCAGCAACATTTACAGCTTCTTGACCTGTCATGCTGTCTACTACTAATAGAATTTCATGTGGTTTTACTGCTGATTTTAAGTTTTTAAGCTCATCCATTAGTATTTCATCTATTTGAAGTCTACCTGCTGTATCTATTATTATTACATCATTTAACTTACTTATTGCTTGCTCTATTGCTTGTTTTGATATTTTTACTACATCTTTTGAATTTTCGTTTGCATATACTGGTATATTTAACCCAGCACCTAGCACTTGTAATTGTTTTATAGCAGCTGGTCTGTATACGTCACATGCCACTAGTAAAGGTTTTTTACCTTCTTTTCTTAGTATGTTTGCAAGCTTTCCTGCTGTTGTTGTTTTACCAGATCCTTGTAGACCTACCATCATAATTATTGATGGTGGATTTGGTGATAGATTTAATCTAGCATCTGTTCCACCTAGTAATTCTACAAGTTCATCTTTTACTATTTTTATTACTTGTTGTCCTGGTGTTAGTGATTTTAGTACATCTTGACCTAAAGCTTTTTCTTGTATTGTTGCTATAAATTCTTTTACTATTTTATAATTAACATCTGCTTCAAGTAATGCAAGTTTTACTTCTCTTAACATTTCTTTTAAGTCAGATTCTGTTATACGAGCTTTTCCTTTGAATTTGTTAGCTATGTTTTGAAATTTTGAAGATAATCCCTCAAATGCCATTTGAAGTTCCTCCTATCTTTATATTAATTGTTTTAGCTTTTTTGTTATTTGTTCTATTTGTGTTTTTTCTAATGTTTTATTTTCTAGTTTTTCTATATTTTTTATTATATTTTCTATTACAGTTTCTTGATTTAATGTTTTTTCCATAAATAATAGCTTTTCTTCTATTTCTATTAGTTTGTTTTTTGCTTTATTTATTACATCATTTACTGCTTGTCTTGTTATTTGATTATTTTCTGCTATTTCTGAAAGTGATAAATCATTGTTATAATAATCTTCTAAAAATTCTAGCTGTTTTTCAGTTAATAACTTGCCGTATATTTGGCATAGTATACTGATTTTAATTTTTTCTTCCATGGTTTAGTTTTTTCGTTTCCTTTCTTAAGATTTAAGCTTTTTTGTTACTTTTAATCTTAAAAAATGTAATGCTAATATACTTTACACTATTTTGACGTTTTTGTCAAGTATTTTTGCATTACATTTTTGCTTTTTTTGCGAAATTTTTTTAAAAATATTTTTTGTTTTATATTAAATTTTGATTACAAATATACTACAGTAGATAGATGCTATATTTTGATTTTCTTACTGAACTGTAACTAATTTTTAATTATTTTCTATTTTATACATTGATTTACAAATCTCTTTTTAACAATTTTTCTCCCAAATTCTTCTTATAAATTTTAATGATAAAGTTGATATTGAAAATCCTATTACAGGAACTAAATAGCTTACAAAAATATTATTTATTTTTACTCCCTTATTTTTATAAATCTAATTTAACTTCAATATTACTATCTTCGTATTTTCTATATTTTACTCCACAATAATCTAACATTTTTTTAGAAACTATATTTCCTTCTGTCCCATTATATTTATCTGATTTGTAGATTATTTCTTTTATCCCGCACTGAATTATTGCTTTGGCACATTCGTTGCATGGAAATAAGTCTACATATATTCTTGCACCTTCTAATTTTGATCCTTTATTATTTAAAATAGCATTTAGCTCTGCATGACATACATATGCATATTTTGTATTTAAAAAATCTCCTTCTCTGTCCCATGGCATATGTTCATCATCATATCCATTTGGAGCTCCATTATACCCTACTGATAAAATTTTATTGTCTTTGCTTACTATACAAGCTCCTACTTGTGTATTTGGATCTTTACTTCTTTGTGCTGAAAGCATTGCTATTCCAATAAAATATGAATCCCATCCTATATAATCTTCTCTCTTTTTTTGCATAATAATCACTTTCCTTTCAATGTTATTATATTAGGATTATTTTTTTCTGTAAATATTTTTCATAAATTTTTGAAATATTATTTTAGGTAAAGTTTTTGATAAAATTAAGAACTTTTATTATAAAATATTTAAGCTATTCATCTTTTAATTTTACTATTTTTCCTACATTTAACTTTCCAGCTCTTGTTATGGTATTTTTTCCGTATTTTTGATTTATTGAATCCACAATTTTATCTAACTTTTTTTGCTTTTCGATATCATTATTTTCAAATAATGATATTTGTTTTTCTTCTGAGTCTGTTAGATTATCTAATCTTAGTCCTATTAATCTAATAGGCTCTCCGCTTCTTATACATTTCTTCAAATAGCTTTTTAGCTTTTGCATATACCTCTTTTGTACTTGATGTTGCAAAATTTAATTTTCCTTGATGAGAGTATTCTTCAAAATCTTTTGTTCTTAATTGTACATTTACTGTACATGCTAATAAATTATATTTTCTTAATCTCATAGTAACTTGCTCTGATAGTGCAAGCAATACTTCTTCTAATTTTTCACTACTATTTATATCGGCTGGTAGTGTGACTGAATTTCCTATACATTTTGGCAATTCTTTTATATATACAACTTCAGAATTATCAATTCCATTTGCATATTCCCACATTAGTTTACCATGTTTTCCAAATAGTTTTATTAGCCTATTTAAGTCGGATTTTGCTAAATCTCCAATTGTTTTAATATTCATATTATATAATTTAGGAACAGTTTTTCTTCCTAACATAAATAATTCTTTGACGGGTAATGTCCACATTTTTGTAGATATTTCGTTTTTAAATAGTGTATGTACTCTATCTGGTTTTGTAAAATCTGATGCCATTTTAGCAAGTAATTTATTATTTGCTACTCCTATATTAACCGTAAAACCTAGCTCTTTTTTTGCTCTTTTGTTAATTTCTAAGGCTTTGTTTAGCAGTGTATCGTTCATTAAATATGATGTCATATCTAAAAAGCATTCATCTATACTAAATCGCTCAATTTTATCTGTATACTCTGATAATAAATTATATAATTTATCAGAATATTTTTCATAAGCACTATGTTTTAATGGTGGATATACTTTTAAATTCGGACATTTTAATCTTGCTTGATATAGTGTTTCTCCTGTTGAAATTCCACATTGTTTTGCTTTCATGCTTTTGGCTAAAACTATACCTGCTCTTCGTGATTCGTCTCCACCTATTACTGATGGGATTTCTCTTATGTCTATTGTTGATCCGTTTTTTAGCATATCAACTGCAGACCAACTTAAAAATGCATTATTTACATCAACATGTAATATTTGTCGCTCCATAAAATCACCATCATTATTATAGAACTTTTGTTTGTTTTTGTCAATTGTTTTTATATTTATATTTTACTTTTACCATTCACCCTTTTATAATTCACGTTTTTTATATTAAAACGATTTTTTATTTATTTTTTTCATTTTATTAATAATTAATTTAATGCGATTATTATATACTTATATTAGTACTATTGATATGTCCACTATTAATTATATATTAGTCTTTTGCTAAAGAAAATACACCTATAGTTTCACAATTAGTTTCACTTAAAATTTTTGAACATTCATTTACTGTACTTCCTGTTGTATAAATATCGTCTATTAATAGTATTTTTCTATCTCTTAATATTTCTGGTTTTGAAATCTCATATGCTCCAATTATATTTTCTGCTCTTTCTATTTTAGTTAATGTGCTCTGTGGCTTTATATTGTTTACCTTTATAATTAAATCGTTTCTATAAACTACATTATCTATTTGTTTGCATAACGATTTTGATATTAGTTCACATTGATTATATCCTCGCGTTTTTAACCTTTTTTTATGTATTGGAACAGGTATTATAATATCAAAAGATTGTATATATTTTATTGCTTGTTCATTATTTAAAATGATTTCTAAAAAAGTTCTATATAAATATGATTTATCATTAAATTTGTAATCAATAATCTTCTCTCTTATTTCATCTTTATATTCAAAAATCCAAAAATGTTTTGAAAAATATTTATCATCGTATGAATCTAACCTATTTTTAGCTCTCGTTTTTAAATACTCATAACAGTATTCACATATGTATGAAGCAGATATTTGTCCACACATTCCACATGCTGGTGGAAAAAATAAATTGAGAGCATTCTCAATAAAGTTTGTTTTCATAGAACCTCCTTTATTTTGTAGTTTCATTTAAAAATAATAAACTACCTATTTGCCCCCAATTGAATTCTTTTTTTATATTATATTAGTAATTTTACTAAATGCATAATTTCTCTATTTTATTTGAGCACCGTTTGTTAAAATTTATATTTAATTTTTACTAATATTGATTTATATTTTTTAATTTATATTCTAACCCAGTATTTCTTTTTTTATTATCAGCATTATTTATCATAAATTCTATAACTCCTGCATTTCCAACTATTATAAGCATTTTTTTTGCTCGAGTCATTCCTGTATATAGTAAATTTCTTGTAAGTAGCATTGGTGCAGCTTGTACTATTGGCATAATTACTACATCAAATTCACTACCCTGAGCTTTATGTACAGTTATTGCATATGCATGCTCAATTTGATCTAGCTCTGAATATTGATACCAAGCATATTTTTCATCATCAAATTTTATTTTTACTCTTTTTTCTATATCATCTAATTTTAAAATAGTTCCAAATTCTCCGTTAAATACGCCGTTTCCGGTTTCGTATTCATCAACTTCTCTTTCCCAAAAAATATCATAATTATTTTTTATTTGCATAACTCTGTCACCAGCTCTAAAGCTAGCTCCTAAATTTTGTCTTTCTAAATGACCTTCTGATAAAGGATTTAAATGCTCTTGCAGAACTTTATTTAAATCTTTTGTACCAAGCATGCCTTTTTTTGTTGGTGTTATAACCTGAATGCTTTTGAAAAAATCAAAGTTTCCATATGATTGCAATCTTCCGCTACATAAAGAAATTATTTGATTTAATACATTTTCTTGATTATTTTCCTTTATATAAAAAAAGTCTTTATCCAATATTTCTTCTGTTTCTTCTTGCTTTATGAATGTTTGTCCACTGTTTACTCTATGAGAATTTAAAATTATTTTACTTTTTGCAGCTTGTCTAAAAATTTTATTCAGAACTATGGTTTTTATTTTTTGTGAATTAATTAAATCTGCCAATATATTTCCTGGCCCTACAGAAGGTAACTGATCTACGTCGCCTACTAGTACTAGCTTGGTTCCTTGATATACAGCTTTTACTAAATAATTCATTAAAAATAAATCTACCATTGACATTTCATCAACAATAATTACATCTGCATCTATTGGTGCTATATCATAATCATTATATTTATTAGGAGACTCTTCTTCAATTTTACCTATTTCTAATAATCTGTGTAATGTTTTTGCTTCTTCTCCTGTAGTTTCGGACATTCTTTTGGCAGCTCTTCCTGTTGGTGCACATAGTACTGTTTTTTTCTTTTTTGATTTATATAGCTCTAATATGACTTTTATTATTGTTGTTTTTCCAGTTCCCGGACCACCTGTAATTATACATACATTGTTTTCATTCACAGCTTCTATAGCTTCTTTTTGCTTATCTGATAATATCAAATTTGTTTTTTCTTGTATATTATTTAATTCGTTTTGAAATTCTGATATTTTTTTGATATTTCTTGCCTTATCTAATGTGATTAATTTTTGAGCTATATTTTCTTCAGCTTTATAATATCCCTCTAGATAAACCCAATTATTATCATTTTGCTCTTCTATTATTATTTCTCCTTTGGCTTTCAATGATATCATTGAGTTTTCTATTTCTTCATTTTGCACACCTAATAGTAATCTTATATAGTTGTATAATTCATCTTCTAATACTGTGCAATGTCCATTGTATGTAGCTTTTGAAATTGCATATTTTATTCCACTTTTTATTCTTTTTTCATTATTATATTCGAACCCAAGATTCATTGCCATTTTATCTATTAGTTTAAAATCTACATTATTGGCAACATCTATTAATATATATGGATTTGATTCAATTTCTTCTATTGCATTAACCCCTAGTGTTTTATAAACATTTTGTGCATTTTGTACACCTATTCCAAATTTTTCTAAAAAACCAACAATTTGCCATAGCTCCCAATTTTCATTAAATTGATCAGATATTTCAATTGCTCTTTCTTTAGTTATTCCTCTTACTTCTGCTAATCTTTTAGGCTCGAATTTTAATACATGTAGAGTTTCTTCTCCAAATTTCTCCGTTATTCTTTTGGCTATTGCAGGACCAATTCCTTTTATCATACCATTTGATAAATATCGCTCTAAACTTGCTGCAGTTTCTGGCATTATTTTTTCAAATGTTTCTATTTTAAATTGTCTACCATAATCTTGGTGTGTAACATATTTTCCTATTAATTTTAAATTATCCCCTATTGAAATAAATGGTAAATATCCTACAACAGTTATTTCCTCATCATCTGTATCTAATACTCCTATTGTATATCCATTAACATCGTTTTGGAATATTAATTCTTTTAGCTCGCCTTTAATTTCCAATGTTATATTCCTCATTTCTTTTTGCTTTATGCTAAAATGAAAAGATATATTTTAAGAACAATAGTGGCGCATTTAAATATTATAACTTTTTTCAAATTGAATTATGTGCCATGTGTAATTGTTCCGCCCCTATTTTTGAAAAAATTGTGTGTAATAGATTTTATATTTGAAATAATTTTATTTGATAATATAAAAAAATTTCGTAGAACTTTTAAACCCTAGTATATATCTTTTCATCGCAATTTATTAGTATGTAGTTTATCATATAGCAATTTATAATTCAATATTATTATAATTCATTTTATACTTATATACTATTCCATATTGTCCAATTGTTTTTTACAATCTTCCCATGTAATTACTTTTATCTCTTCATAATCTTTAGAAATTTTTTCTAAAATTTCTTTTGTATTATCTATTGAGTCTAAATCTGTTACAATAATTTTTTTGAGATATTCCTCTTTTCCATATAATATTCGAAAAATGACAGACCTCAGAAAACCTTCTATTTGATGTTCTTGATTTTTAACAGCAACAATTACAAAAATTCCATTTGACTCAATTCTTTTATTTACATAACTATTTTTGACAATTTTCATTATATCTAGCAATCCATATAATGCTAGTGTCCATAATATACAATTTAAGATAAAATCTAGCATATCATAGCCCCCTTTTTTATATTATATGAATTTTTTATGTTTTGGTTATTATGTTATTAAATAGACTTGAAAAATGTTATTAATCAAAAACTAAAATTATAAATAACTATTCCCTTGCACTAATTTTGAATTTTTGTCAAAACTTTTTGTTAATAGAACAAAAAAATAGTTAAGGTTAAATTGATAACTATTTTCCCCCTAACTATTTTTTATATTAAACTAATTTTAATATAGCAACTTCTGCTGCATCTCCTCTACGTTGTCCAACTTTAATTATACGAGTATAACCACCTTGTCTTCCTTCATATTTTGGAGCTATTTCATTAAATAATTTTGCAGTTAAATCTACAGGATTTCCTTCTGAATCTTTTACTTTGTTTAGATTTTTGATCATTATTCTTCTAGCATTTAATCTTGAAGGCATATCTTTTTGTCTTTTTTCTGTAGTTTCTTCTTTAACTACTTTTAAATATTCATTTCCGTTTTTGCTTTTTACAAGTTCAGTAACTTTATTACCATTGCTATCTAATTTAGCTTTAACAACTTTGCTATCAACTGTTTCATAATTGTCTTTTTCTTTTACAGCTAAGGCAATTAATTTTTCAGCTAATGGAGCAATTTCTTTTGCTCTTGCTAATGTTGTTTCTATTTGACCATGTAATAATAAATCTGTTACTTGAGTTTTAAGCATTGCTAATCTTATATCTGTTGTTTTTCCCAATTTTCTATTTATAGCCACTTTAACAAGTCCTCCTTTTTTTAATCATCTTCTCTAGCAAAGTCTAACCCTAATGCATGTAACTTGTTTGTTACTTCATCTAAAGACTTTTTACCTAAATTTCTAACTTTCATCATATCTGATTCAGTTTTATTTGCTAAATCTTCAACTGTTGCAATATTTGCTCTTTTTAAACAATTGAATGATCTTACAGATAATTCTAAATCTTCGATTGACATTTCTAAAACTTTTTCTTTTTTAGATTCTTCTTTTTCTACCATTACTTTTGTATTTTTAGTAGCTTCAGATAAATCTATAAATAATTCTAAATGTCCTGTCATTACTTTTGCAGCTAGACTTAATGCTTCATATGGTTTTAAACTTCCATCTGTCCAAAGTTCGATTGTTAATTTATCATAATCAACCATTTGTCCAACTCTTGTATTTTCTACTGAGTAATTAACTTTTTTTACTGGTGTGTAGATAGAATCTATTGGAAGTAAGCCTAGAGGTTGCTCATCTTTTTTGTTCTTTTCTGCAGTGTTGTATCCTCTACCCATATCTGCAATTAATTCCATTACTAATGAACCACCCTCAGAAACAGTTGCTATATGTAAATCTGGATTTAATACTTCTACTGTTCCGTCTGTGATTATATCACTTGCTTTAACTTCTCCTTCTCCTTTAAAGTTAATTCTTAGAGTTTTTTCTTCATTTTGGTCTAATTTTAATCTTACATTTTTTAGATTAACTATTATCTCTGGTACATCTTCTACTACGTTTGGTATTGTAGAAAATTCATGTTGTACCCCTTCAATTTTAACACCAGTTATTGCACTACCTGGTAATGAAGAAAGTAATATTCTTCTTAATGAATTTCCTATAGTTATGCCATATCCACGTTCTAATGGCTCACAAACAAATTTAGCATAATTATTATCATTATCTATCTCTAAGCATTTAATATTTGGCTTTTCAAATTCTATCATTTTTACCTCCTAATATAAGAAGTGAGATTTTATTTCTACACTTTAAAATAAATTCCAATATAATTAATAAATATAGCATTTTATTTGCTAAAATTATTATTTTGAGTAAAGCTCTACTATTAAATGTTCTTCAACTGGTAAGTCTATTTCTTCTCTTGCAACTACTGCTAATACTTTACCACTTACTTTTTCAGCATCTTTTTCTAACCAAGCTGGAACTGGTCTTGAAGCTGTTTCTTCTAAACTCATTTTAATAGCACCATTATCTTTTCTGATTTCTCTTAAAGCTATTACATCACCTGGTTTTACTAGATATGATGGTATATCAACTTTTTGTCCATTTACTTCAAATGCTCCGTGTGTAACTTGCATTCTAGCTTGAGCTCTTGAACTTGCAAATCCTAATCTGTATACAACATTATCTAATCTGCTTTCTAATATTTGTAGTAATACTTCACCTGTTTTTCCTTTGCTACTTGAAGCCATTTGGAAATATTTTCTAAATTGTTTTTCTCCTACACCATAAAAAGCTTTTGTTTTTTGTTTTTCTCTTAATTGAGTACCATATTCAGAAAGTTTCTTCTTTTTTTGTCCATTTTGTCCTGGTGCGTAATTTCTTCTTGAAATACTGCATTTATCTGAATAACATCTTGAACCTTTTAAGAATAACTTTTGTCCTTCTCTACGGCAAATACGGCATTGCTCATCTTTATATCTTGCCATTTTTTATTTCACCTTCCTTATTATATTTAATTATACACGACGTCTTTTTGGTGGTCTGCAACCATTGTGTGGTATTGGTGTTACATCTTTTATACTGCTTATTTCTAACCCTGCTGCTTGTAATGATCTTATAGCAGCTTCACGACCAGAACCAGGTCCTTTTACAAATACATCTACTGATTTTAATCCATGTTCCATAGCTGCTTTAGCTGCAGTTTCTGCTGCTTCACCAGCTGCAAATGGTGTGCTTTTTCTAGATCCTTTAAATCCTAATTCACCAGCACTTGCCCAAGATAAAACATTACCTTGAACATCTGTAAGTGTAACTATTGTATTATTAAAACTAGAATGAATTTTAGCCATACCTTTTTCGATATTTTTTCTATCTCTTCTTCTAGTTACTTTTTTTGTTACATTCTTAGCCATTTATGTTTTACCTCCTTAATTATTTCTTACTTTTACTAACTAATTTTCTAGGTCCTTTTCTTGTACGAGCATTAGTTTTTGTTCTTTGTCCTCTTACTGGAAGACCTCTTCTATGTCTTAATCCTCTGTAGCATCCTATTTCTGTAAGTCTTTTGATATTTAGAGCAACTTCTCTACGTAAGTCTCCTTCAACAACATATCCATCCATAGCATTTCTTATTGCTTGTACTTGATCATCTGTTAAGTCTTTTACTCTAATATCTGGATTTACACCAGCATTTGCTAATATTTTTTGAGAACTTGATAAACCTATTCCATAAATATATGTTAATCCTATTTCTATTCTTTTTTCTCTAGGTAAATCTACTCCTGATATACGAGCCATTATTTTTGCACCTCCAAAATTTTTATAAATATTATTTTTATTGTTTGTTGTTATTTTTGTTGTTTTAATTAATATTAAAGGTGAAATGCACTAATTATAAATTAATCGGACTTTAACTTATACTAGTCTTTAATATTTATAAAACTATATATATTAACACAAATCTAATGTTCAGCCGCTTTTCTAGATTTGTGTGAATACCTTAATTTGTATACTATCCTTGTCTTTGTTTATGTTTAGGATTTTCACAAATCACTCTTATTACACCTTTTCTTTTGATTACTTTGCATTTTTCACAAATTGGTTTTACTGATGGTCTTACTTTCATTTACTACACCTCCCTAAACATGTTTCTTAATATATTAATTGATTGGGTATCAATCAGATATTTTTACTTATTTTGCTCTCCATGTAATTCTTCCTCTTGTTAAATCATATGGTGAAAGTTCAACTTTTACTTTGTCTCCTGGAAGAATTTTTATGTAATTCATTCTTAATTTTCCAGAAATATGTGCTAGAATTTGATGTCCATTTTCAAGTTCAACTTTGAAATTAGTATTTGGTAATGTTTCTACAACAGTTCCTTCTACTTCAATAACATCTTCTTTTGCCATTTCTACCTCCATTTTTCTTTCTTAAATATATATATTGCTAATTTTAACAATAG
The DNA here is from genome assembly GCA_017625035.1 of Clostridia bacterium. Classification (GTDB taxonomy): domain Bacteria; phylum Bacillota; class Clostridia; order TANB77; family CAG-508; genus CAG-492. The sequence goes on along the minus strand of JAGALX010000005.1, from coordinate 38,626 downwards.
CTTTTATAGTATATAATATTTTTACAATAATGTCAATATTTCAGGCTCTTTTTCTGTAATTAAAATTGTGTTTTCATAATGTGCTGCTGGTGTACCATCTTCTGTAATTATTGTCCAGCCGTCATCAAGCTCTAAAATATCTGGTTTTCCCATGATTACCATTGGTTCTATTGCTAGTGTCATACCTGGTTCAATTCTTGCACCTTTACCTGCTTTTCCGTAATTTGGTATTCCTGGATCTTCGTGCATTTGTCTTCCGATTCCATGACCTTGAAATTCTCTTACAACTGAAAATCCGTTTTTTTCTATATATTGTCCTATTGCATGACTTATATCTCCAATTCGATTTCCTTTTACAGCATATTTAATACCCTCAAAAAAAGCTTGTTTTGTTACATCTAATAATCGTACATGTTCTTTACTTTTTTCTTTTCCAACAATATAAGTTCTTGCTGCATCACCATTAAAACCATTTTTGTATGAGACTAAATCTATGCTTATTATATCGCCTTCTTTTAATATTACGCTTTTTGAAGGTATTCCATGTATTACTTCATCGTTTATTGATGTACATATTGAACATGGAAATGGAGGCACGCCTTTTATTTTTGGGTCATACCCTTTTTGTGCAGGTATTCCTCCATTACCTCTTATAAAGTTTTCTGCAATTTTATCTAATTCATAAGTCGATATTCCAGGTCTTATATTTTCTTGTAATTTTTTATGTACAAGAGCAGTTAGCTTACAAGCTTCTTTCATTTCTTCAATTTCTTTTTTTGATTTTATAGTTATCACAGTTATTACTTCCTTATTTATTTTTTAAGTATGTTTCTACTTCTGAAACGCTATCTTCTAATACAGTTTTTGAATATATATTTGGGTGTACTGTATATAAAACGCCTGTGTCTTTGTAATATTCAAGTAATTCTTTTGATGTATCATGATATACTTTTAGTCTTTGCATAACAGTTTCTTCATTATCGTCTGCTCTTTTTATTAATGTAGAGCCACATTTGTCACATATACCTTCTTCTTTTGAAGGTTTAAATTCTGTGTTATATGATTCACCACAAGATTTATTTGAACATATAACTCTTTTTACAATTCTTTTTACAATATCTTCGTCAGATACATCTAATTCGATTGCTGCATCTACTTTTTTACCTTTTTCGGCTAAAAATTTATCTAATGCAATTGCTTGATCTTTTGTTCTTGGGAATCCATCTAAAATTGCTCCATTTTTTACGTCTTCTTGAGATAGTCTACTTTCTACAGTTTCTATAACTACTTCGTCTGGTACAAGAAGTCCGTTGTCCATATATTTTTTAATTTTTTTACCTAATTCTGTTTCGCTTTTAAGTTCTGCCCTGAATATATCACCTGTAGCAATATGTGGTAAATTAAAATCTTCAGAAACTCTTCCTCCAACACTACCTTTTCCACTTCCAGGTCCACCTAACATTATAATATACATGATATTATTCCTCCTTTTAATGTATATAATTTTAATTATTTATTATATTCTTAATATATTTTTTGATGTATATAACTTTTTAAATAACTACTATATTTAATGTTAGTTATTTAAAAAATCATATATAAAGTTGGAAGTTAATTTCTTTTTTGAATTCTACTTCCAACTTTTGTATATTTATTATAACAATTAATTTTCTTTTATTGCTTTATTCTAAAAAACCTTTATAATGTTTCATTACTACTTGAGACTCTAATTGTTGTACTGTTTCTAGTGCTACACCAACAATAATTAATATTGAAGTACCACCAAAAGCTAAGTTTGCACCGATATCTATATGGCTAACTAGCATTGGTATAATTGCAATTATTGCTAGGAAAAATCCTCCAAAAATTGTCAATTTGCTTATTACTGATGATAAATATTCTGTTGTTGACTTACCAGCTCTTATACCTGGTATAAATCCGCCGTTTTTCTTAATATTACTAGAAATTTCAGCTGGATTAAATGTAGCATATGTATAGAAGAATGTAAATCCAATAATTAATAATAAGTATATTACAGCATTAATTATTGTATATCTTAACATTACATCTGAAGAAGATGTAGCTATAGATATATTATAAATTACATTCCAGAAACCACCTTGTGTTGCTATGTTCGGATTCACTAATTGAATAACCATTGCTGGGAAAGTCATAAATGATGATGCAAATATTATTGGCATTACACCAGCCATTGCTAATTTTAATGGAATATGTGTATTTTGTCCGCCCATCATTTTTCTTCCTACAACTTTTTTTGAATATTGCACTGGTATTCTTCTTTCAGCTTGTTGTACAAAAACAACTGCTGCTATTAATGCAACTACTCCTACTATTATACCTATCACTAATAATAGCTTTTTTGTGTCAAAAGTTGTTGCAAAAATTGTATAGTATAATGATTTTACTGTATCACGTAGACCAGCAACTATACCTACAAATATTAACATTGATATACCATTTCCTATACCTTTTGTTGTTATTTGCTCTCCTAACCACATAAGTAATGCTGTTCCTGTCATAAATGACAGTACTACTATAAATCCTGTTAATAGTCCTGGATTTATAAATACTCCTGTAGGTTTATACATTAAATATATACCTAATCCTTCTGCTAGAGATAGGAATAGTGTAAGAAGTTTAGTGTATCTATTAATTTTTGCTCTTTCAGTTTCTCCCCCTTCTTTAGTTAATCTTTCTAAAGATGGTATTACCATTGCTAACAATTGTATAACAATTGATGCTGTAATATATGGAGTAATTGACATTGCAAATATTGAAAGTCTTGTAAAAGCTCCACCTGTTAATAAATTGATAAATCCTTTAATTCCCTCTGAGTCCTTTGTTAATAATGTAGAATCTACAGTTGGTACTGAAATAAAACATCCAAGTCTAAATATTACTATTAATAATAATGTATATAATATTCTTTTTCTGACATCTGGTGTTTTTAAAGCGTTTTTTATGGTGTTAAACAATTAAATCACCTCTGTCTTTCCACCTAAAGCTTCAATTTTTTCTTTTGCTGCTTTAGTAAATCTTTTAGCTTTTACAGCTAATTTTTTCTCTAAGTTTCCAGTAGCAAGAATTACGATTCCGTCATTTGCTTTACTGATTATTCCGTCTGCTATTAAGCTTTCAGCTGTAACTTCTTCAGTTGTGGCTTTGTTAAGCATTGTTAAAGTTACTTCTGTGTATGTTTTAGCATGAATATTTGTAAATCCTCTTTTTGGTAATCTTCTATATAATGGTGTTTGACCTCCTTCAAAGCCTCTTCTTACTCCACCACCTGATCTTGCTTTTTGACCTTTATGTCCTCTACCAGATGTTTTTCCAAGTCCAGAACCCATTCCACGTCCTACTCTAGTTCTAGATTTTGTTACTTGTGCTGGCGCTAATTCGTCTAATTTCATTATGTGGTTACACCTCCTTATTTTTATTATAGTAAGTATATACTATGTTTTTTTATAAATCAACTAATTTTTTTATAAAATCTCGTCTGCTTTTTTTCCTCTTTTTTTAGCTACTTGCTCTAGAGTTTGCATACTTTTTAATCCTTCGATTGTAGCATATACAACGTTTCTTGGATTGTTAGTTCCTATAACTTTTGTTCTTATATCTCTGTATCCAGCAAGTTCTATTACAGGTCTAACGCTTCCTCCTGCTATGATTCCAGTACCTTCTGCAGCTGGTTTTAGCATAACTTTTGCACTACCGAATTTTCCAATAAATTCATGTGGTATAGTTGTTCCTACAACTGGAACAGTAATTAAATTCTTTTTAGCTTCTTCTATAGCTTTTTTGATTGCATCTGGAACTTCTGCAGCTTTACCATTTCCAACTCCAACGTGTCCATTTCCATCTCCAACAACTACAACTGCGCTAAATCTGAAAGTTCTACCACCTTTTACAACTTTAGCAACTCTGCTGATAGATACAACTTTTTCTTTTAATTCTGATGTATTATTTTCCATGAATTTTTATTTCCCTCCTTTTTATTAGATATTAGAATTTTAATCCTGCTTCTCTTGCAGCTTCTGCGAATTCTTTGATTACTCCATGATATTGATATCCACTTCTATCAAAAACAACATTTTCAATGCTTTTTTCAATAGCTCTTTTTGCTATTAAAGCTCCAACTTCTTTAGCTGCTTCTTTATTAGCAAATTTTGTTTTTATTTCTTTATCAAGAGTAGAAGCACAAGCTAATGTAGTACCTGTAACATCATCTATTAATTGAGCAAATAAATTTCTGTTACTTCTGTATATACATAATCTTGGACGTTCAGCAGTACCACTTATTTTTCTACGTACTCTTATATGTCTTCTTCTTGTTTCAAATTTTCTATCTGTTTTAGAAACCATTTTTTTCTCCTTTCTAACTAATGTAACAGCATTAGCTTTCTTATATGAGTTTCATTAAAAACTTTATTTATTGATATAATAATTTTTTTGAAGTTGCTAATAAGACTAAATCTTATTAAAATTTTATTTCTTACCAGCTTTTCCTTCTTTACGTCTAATATGTTCTTCAACATATTTAATACCTTTACCTCTATATACCTCTGGTGGTCTTTTTGTTCTTATTACAGCTGCCATTTGACCAACTTGTTCTTTATCAATACCTTTAACAATTATTTGGTTTGGAGATGGCACTTCAAAAGTTATTCCTTCTGGAGCAACCATTTCTACTGGATGTGAATATCCTAAAGTTAATACTAAAGTTTTACCCTTTAATTGAGCTCTGTATCCAACACCATTTATTTCTAATTCTCTTTTATATTCATTAAGAACACCTTCAATCATGTTATTGATTAAAGTTCTTGTTAATCCATGTAAACTTCTGTTTTCAGCTTCATCATTTGGTCTTGTTACTGTAATAACATTTCCGTCCATAGCTACAGATATGTTTTTATGAATATCTCTTTCTAATGTTCCTTTTGGTCCTTTTACAGTAATATGTTGTCCGTCTAATTTTACTTCAACACCTGCTGGAACTGTAATAGGTTTATTTCCTATTCTAGACATCTGATTTTTCCCTCCTTAAAATTTGTTTTGCGTTTTATTACCAAACATAAGCTAATACTTCTCCGCCTAATCCCGCTTGTCTTGCTTCTTTGTCTGTTTTTATTCCTTTAGATGTAGAGATTAGTGCTATTCCTAAACCATTTAAAACTTTTGGTAATTCATCTTTAGATGCATATACTCTTAGTCCTGGTTTACTAATTCTTCTTAATCCATCTATAACTCTGCTACCCTTCTCATCATATTTTAAAGTTATTCTTATAATACCTTGATTATTTTCAACTTTTATTTCTTCAAAAGATTTTATATATCCTTCTTTAAATAGAATTTCAGCTATTGCTAATTTCATATTTGAAGCAGGAACATCTACTGTTTTATGTTTTGAACTATTTGCATTTCTTATTCTTGTTAGCATATCTGCTATTGGATCAGTAGTAATCAATTTTATCCCTCCTTTTAACATTTTATATTTATATAAATCATAAATTGACATATTCTATGCAATAAAATTGCTAGAAAAGCTAATAATTTGGATATCCTGTTTTAATTTTAAATTTATGAGAAAATAAATTTAAATTACATTATAGATATTACCAGCTTGCTTTTTTTACACCTGGTATTTCACCTTTATGTGCTAATTCTCTAAAGCATACACGGCAAATTCCAAATTTTCTTATATATGCATGTGGTCTTCCACATATTTGGCATCTATTATATTCTCTTGTTGCGTATTTTTGCGCTTTTTGTTGCTTAACTTTTAAAGATTTTTTAGCCATGAATTTCTCCTTTCTTCTTAACTAATATTTAAGAAACCTAGCTTATAATTACTTTTTAAAAGGCATACCTAATAGACTTAATAATTCTTTTGCTTCCTCATCTGATTTAGCAGTAGTTACAAATATTATATCCATACCTCTTATTTTATCAATTTTATCATATTCAATTTCTGGGAATATAATTTGTTCTTTTAGACCCATTGAATAATTACCTCTTCCATCGAAAGAATTAGCAGATACTCCTCTAAAATCTCTTACTCTAGGAAGTGCTACATTAAATAGTTTGTATGCAAAATCATACATTTTTCCACTTCTTAATGTAACTTTACAACCCACATCAACATTAGCTCTTAATTTAAAAGCTGCTATAGCTTTTTTAGATTTTGTAACGATTGGTTTTTGACCTGTTATTTCGCTTAAATCTTTTATTGCATTTTCTAATGATTTAGGATTTTCTTTTGTATCTCCTAAACCTATATTAATAACTATTTTATCTAGTTTTGGAACTTCCATTACTGATTTATAATTGAATTTTTTCATCATTGCTGGAATTACTTCATTTTTGTATTGTTCTTTTAATATTTCCATAATTTTTATTTATCCTCCTTTCTCGATTATTTTAATTTTGCTTCACATGATTTACAAACACGAACTTTATTATCTTTATCCATTACGAATCCAATTCTTGTAGCTTTACCGCATTTTGGGCATACTACACTAACTTTACTCATATGAATTGGGAATTCTTTAGATATGATTCCGCCTTCTTCACCTTGTCTTCTAGGTTTCATGTGTTTTTTCTTTATATTTATACCTTTTACTATTATTTTTTCTACTTTTGGCATAACTTCTAAAACTTCTCCAGTTTTGTTTTTATCATTTCCTGATAAAACTTTAACTGTATCACCTTTTTTTATTTTTAGCATTTAGGATTTCGCCTCCTCTATTATTATTTTTTCATTATTGATTTTGTTTATTATTATAAAACTTCTGGAGCTAAAGATAATATTTTCATATAATTTTTCTCTCTTAACTCTCTTGCGATAGGTCCAAATATACGAGTTCCTTTTGGATTTCCATCTTCTTTTATTATTACAGCAGCATTTTCATCAAATCTTATGTATGAACCATCAGCTCTTCTTGTAGCTTTTTTAGTTCTAACTACAACTGCTTTAACTACATCACCTTTTTTTACAACTCCACCTGGAGCAGCTGTTTTTACAGATGCAACTATTATATCTCCAACTCTTGCATATTTTCTGTAAGAACCACCTAAACATCTAATACACATGATTTCTTTTGCTCCTGTGTTATCAGCTACTTTTAATATAGTTTGTTGTTGTACCATTTGAATTTTCCCTCCTTTAAACCAAAATTTATTTTGATTTTATTACATTTTGTAATTCATTGCTTTATAAATATAGCTTATTTTATAACAGCTTTTTCAACTATTTCTACAACTCTCCATCTTTTATCTTTTGATAGAGGTCTTGTTTCCATAACTTTAACTTTGTCGCCTTCTTGGCAAGCATTGTTTTCGTCATGAGCTTTTAATTTATAAGTTCTTTTTTGTATTTTTCCATATATTTTATGTTTTTCACTTGTTTCAACTGCAACAACAACTGTTTTATCCATTTTATTTGAAACAACTGTACCAATCATAACTTTACGAAGATTTCTTACTTCCATTCGAATGATCTCCTTCCTTTATATTTTCAAATGTTTGCAATTATTTTGCTTCATTTAATTTTCTTTCATTTAATATTGTTTTAATTCTAGCTATGTCTTTTTTCACTTCTTTAATTTTCATAGGATTATCTAAACCATTTGCTTTTTTTGTAAATCTTAATTTAAATAGCTCTGATTTTAATTCTCCTAATTCTTTTTCTAAATCTGGTGAAGACATTTCTTTTATTTTATTTATCTTCATCTACATCACCACCCATTTCAGTTTCTTTTCTTACAAATTTACATTTAACAGATAGTTTGTTTGCAGCTAATCTTAGTGCTTCTCTTGCAACTTCTTCAGATACTCCTGCAATTTCGAACATTACTCTTCCTGGTTTTGCAACAGCAACCCAATATGTAACGGCACCTTTACCTTTACCCATACGAGTTCCTATACCTTTATTTGTGATTGGTTTGTCTGGGAATAATTTAATCCAAACTTTACCACCTCTTTTTGTGTGACGAGTCATAGCAATACGAGCTGCTTCTATTTGATTAGAAGTGATTAATCCAGCTTCTACTGCTTGTAAACCATATTCTCCATCTGTTACTTTATTACCTCTAGTAGCTTTTCCTCTCATTCTACCTTTTTGTAATTTTCTATATTTTGTTCTTTTTGGCATTAATGGCATTATTTTTCTCCTCCTTCCACTTTATCTTTTTTAGTTGGAAGAACTTCTCCTTTATATATCCAAACTTTTACACCTATTTTTCCATAAGTTGTATCAGCTTCTGCAAATCCGTAATCGATATCTGCTCTTAAAGTTTGAAGTGGTATTGTACCTTCTTTATAGAATTCAGTTCTAGCCATATCTGCTCCACCTAATCTTCCAGATACTGCAGTTTTAATACCTAAAGCACCTGATTTCATAGTTTTTTGCATACATTGTTTCATTGCTCTTCTGAATGAAATTCTTCTTTCTAATTGTCCGGCGATATTTTCAGCAACTAATTGTGCATCCATATCAGCATTTTTAACCTCTACGATGTTTAAGTTAACATCTTTGTTTATCATTTTTTGTAATTCTGCTTTTAAAGTTTCAGCTAAATTTCCACCTTTTCCGATTACTAATCCTGGTTTAGCTGTGAAAACATTTACTCTAACAAATTTAGCAGTTCTTTCGATTTCGATTTTTGAAATTCCGCTAACATATAATTTCTTTTTAATATATTTACGAATTTTGTTATCTTCTACAAGATATTCACCAAAATTCTTTGAATCAGCGTACCATTTTGAACTCCAATCTTTGATAACACCAACTCTTAATCCATGTGGATCCATTTTTTGTCCCATTTTAATAAATCCTCCTTTCTTATGCTCTTTCTCTTAATTTAATTGTTATATGGCTTGTTCTTTTTCTAATTCTTACTGCTGAACCTTTTGCAGCTGGTCTAATTCTTTTCATTGTTGGACCTTGGTTTGCAAATATTTCAGATACGTATAAGTTATTAGATTTCATACCATGGTTATTTTCAGCATTTGCTATAGCTGATTTTAATAATTTTTCTATTATTTCTGATGAAGCTTTTGGTGTAAATTTAACTATTGCTAAAGCTTCTTTAGCATCTTTTCCTCTTATTAAATCTGCTACTATTTTAACTTTTCTAGCTGAAATTCTAGCATTTTTAAGAGTTGCCACTGCTTCTGGAATCATTACTTGGTTTTCTTCCACTTTATTTCCCTCCTTATACTTTTAAGAACTCACTTTTATTTTTTTGTTGTTTTGTCTCCAGCGTGTCCTTTATATGTTCTTGTAGGAGCAAATTCTCCTAATTTATGTCCTATCATTTCCTCTGTTAAGTAAACAGGTACATGTTTTCTACCATCATGAACAGCTATTGTGTGTCCAACCATTTGTGGATATATAGTAGAAGCTCTTGACCATGTTTTTAAAACTTCTTTTTCTCCAGTTTCATTCATTTTCTCTATTCTAGCTAAAAGCTTTGGAGAAACATAAGGCATTTTTTTGCTTGATCTTGACATATTAAAATTTCCCTCCTTATTATTTGTATTTTTTAATATATAATTTGATTACGTTATTCGTATTTATTCTCTTTTTAAGGTTTACAATCTCACATGCGTTCGATTGCATAAGATATCTGTAAAACTCACTGTCGCTTGTTAACAGCTAATCTTATTTTCTTCTCTTAACGATAAATTTGTTTGATTGTTTATTACGTTTTCTTGTTTTGTATCCAAGTGCTGGTTTACCCCAAGGTGTCATTGGTCCGCTATGTCCTACTGGAGCTCTACCTTCACCACCACCATGAGGGTGATCGCATGGGTTCATAACAGATCCTCTTACTGTTGGTCTGATTCCCATATGTCTTGTTTTACCAGCTTTACCAACATTAACGTTTTCATGGTCTGCATTACCTATAGTTCCTATAGTAGCTCTACATTTAGCCATAACTAATCTCATTTCTCCTGATGGAAGTCTTACATGAGCATATTTTCCTTCTTTAGCCATTAATTGAGCTTCTTGACCTGCTGCTCTAACTAATTTTCCACCTTGACCTGGATTTAATTCGATGTTATGAATCATTGTACCAACTGGGATACTTTCTATTTTCATACAGTTTCCTGGTTTAATATCTGCTTTTTCTCCAGATACTACTTTGTTTCCGTCTGTTAATCCGATTGGAGCTAATATATAAGCTCTTTCTCCATCTTCATATTCGATTAATGCTATGTTAGCACTTCTGTTTGGATCATATTCGATTCCAATTACAGTTGCTGGCATATCATCTTTTCTTCTTTTAAAATCTACTATTCTATATTTTTGTCTGTTTCCTCCACCTTGGTGACGTACAGTTATTCTACCATATGCGTTTCTTCCTGAATGTTTTTTCTTTGTTGTTAATAAAGATTTTTCAGGAGTCTTTTTTGTTATTTCATCAAATGTAGAAACTGTCATGTTTCTTAGTGATGGAGTTGTTGGGTTAAAATGTTTCATTCCCATTTTTAAATCTCTCCTTTATAATTTATTTTCCGAGTTCTTTCTCGATATCATTTTTAATAATTAAATTCCGTATGCATCAATTGAATTTTTAACTGATTTTGAAACTTTTTTAGTTTTTCCACCTTTAGCTAAATATGTTTTAGCTTGTGGATCTGTGTCTATAGTAACTATAGCTTTTTTCCATGAAGAAGTCATTCCTACTGATCTTCCTACTCTTTTTTGTTTTCCTGGTACTGATATAGTATTTACATCTAATACTCTAACATCAAAAAGTTTTTCTACAGCTCTTGCTATATCAACTTTTGTAGCTTTTTTGTTTACTTTGAAAGTATACTTTCCACCTTGAAGTTCATTATTACTTTTTTCAGTAATAATTGGTTCTATTATAATATCTTCTGGTAACATTTAAGCGTACACCTCCTCTAATTTTTTAACTGTATCTAATGTTACAACTAATTTGCTGTATTTTAATAAATCATATACGTTTATTGTATTTACTAAAGTAGTTTTTACATTTTCAATATTTCTTGCAGATTTTTGAACTGTTTCGTTCTTTTCTGGTAATAATATTAATGTTTTTCCTTCTACTTTTAGGTTATTTAAAGCTTTAACCATAGCATTTGTTTTGATTTCTTTTAAATCCAAAGCATCTACAACTACTAATTCGTTTTCTAATACTTTTGAGCTTAATAAAGATTTTATTGCTAATCTTTTTTCTTTTTTATTAACTGTATATACATAAGAACGAGGTTTTGGTCCTAAAGCTATACCACCTTTAATCCATTGTGGAGCTCTGATACTTCCTTGTCTTGCTCTACCAGTTCCTTTTTGTCTCCATGGTTTTCTTCCACCACCACGAACTTCTGCTCTTGTTTTTGTACTTTGTGTTCCTTGTCTTTGATTAGCTAAGAAATTAACTAATACACTATGTACAACAGCTTCATTTGGTTCGATTCCAAATATTTCTTCTTTTAAGTTAACTGTATTAACTTTTTTACCTTCAATATTGTATACATCTATACTTGGCATTATATTTCCTCCTTCCTTATGCTTTTACACTTGTTTTTAATTTTAATATTGCACCTTTAGGTCCAGGTACGCTACCTTTTACTAATACAACATTTTTGTCATTATCAACTTTAACAACATCTAAGTTTTGTATTGTTACAGTAACTTTTCCCATATGTCCTGGTAATTTTTTACCTTTGAATACTCTACCTGGAGTTGATGTTGCTCCCATTGAACCTGGTCTTCTATGATACATAGATCCATGTCCCATTGGTCCTCTGTGTTGTCCATGACGTTTGATAACACCTTGGAAACCTTTTCCTTTTGTTGTTCCTTGGATGTCTAATCTATCTCCTTCAGTAAATACGTTTACTGTTAATTCAGTTCCTACAGTAACACCTTCTACTGAATCTACTCTAAATTCTCTTAAATGTTTTTTTGGAGCTATATTTGCTTTTGCAAAATGTCCTTTTTCTGGTTTGTTTAATCTTGATTCTTTTACATCTCCGAATCCTAATTGGATAGCATTGTATCCATCTGTTTCAACTGATTTAACTTGTGCTACTACACAAGGACCAGCTTCGATAACTGTTACTGGAATAACTTTTCCTTTTTCATCAAATATTTGAGTCATTCCAACTTTTTTTCCTATTAAAGTTTTCATTTTTCCTCCTAATACTATTGGCTGATATTTTAATTTCTATTTTGAATAGTACATCAGCTTGGTCTTATAGAGACCTTCCTAAATAATTTAAATAAATTTGTTCTTTGCATAAGCTTTAACTAAATTCAAATTTCGCTATTGCTTATTTTCATTAAATTATAATTTGATTTCGATATCAACACCTGCTGGTAAGTCTATTTTTGTTAGACTGTCTACAGTTTTTTGTGTTGGATAAAGAATATCGATAACTCTTTTGTGTGTTCTCATTTCAAATTGTTCTCTTGAGTCTTTGTGTTTGTGTGGAGAACGTAATATTGTTATGATTTCCTTTTCTGTTGGTAGTGGAATAGGACCTGAAACTTTTGCTCCTGTTTTTTTAGCAGTATCTACTATTTTTTCAGCAGACTGTTCTAAAACTACATGATCATAAGCTTTTAATCTTATTCTGATTTTTTCGCTTGCTACCGCATTTCCTTTTACTGTTGCCATGTAAATTTTCCCTCCTTAAAATTTTTAAATTATTAGTCGGAAGTTATAAACGCACCCTGGTGTTTCATTAACACCTAATATATAAACCCAAGTTTTATGCATGATTTTCTTGGGATAAGTGCTTAATATTTAAATAACTTACCGCCTGGTCTAAGCCATGACATGCTCCATAGGAGTTCCCTCCAGCCCTGCTATTTCAAAGACTGTAGCCACATCCTACTTCTACGCTAATCTTACATGCCTGTCTATTATATAACAATATTTGGGCAGTGTCAATTGGTTTTGCTAATATTTTCTAGTTTTTTTGTATTCTGTAAAAAGGTGAAAGTAAATATGAAAAGTGCTTTGTATAATGAATCAAAATAATTATACTACAAATTATTATACTTTAAATTATAATAATTTGTAGTATAAACTAATTATTTTATATAGTACTTCTTCCATATTATAGTTACAAATTATACTTCGTTGATTTTCTTAATTCGCTCCATTGCCTCAATTGTATTTTCTCTACTTCCAAAAGCAGTTAATCTAAAATAGCCTTCCCCACTAGGACCGAACCCAACTCCTGGTGTTCCTACTACTGCGACTTCGTTTAACAATTTATCAAAGAAATCCCAAGATTTTACTCCTTCTGGTAATTTAAGCCATATATATGGTGCATTTACTCCTCCATATACTGTAAATCCTGCTTTCTGCAATCCTTCTCTTATTATTTTTGCATTTTTTTGATAATAAGATATATTTTCTTTTATTTGTTTTCTTCCTTCTTCTGTATAAATGGCTTCTGCTCCTCTTTGTGTTATATAAGACGCTCCATTAAATTTTGTACATTGTCTTCTATTCCATAATTTATTTAGAGCTACTTCTTCTCCAGATTCTGTATAACCTTTAAGTTCTTTTGGAATTACTGTATATCCGCATCTTACGCCTGTAAATCCTGCTGTTTTAGAAAAGCTTCTAAATTCTATTGCAACTTCTTTTGCTCCTTCTATTTCATAAATACTATGCGGAACATTTTCTTCTATTATAAATGCTTCATATGCTGCGTCAAATAAAATTATTGATTTATTTTTTTTTGCATATTCTACCCATTTTGATAATTGATCTTTTGTAAGTACGGTTCCTGTTGGATTATTTGGCATACATAAATATATCATATCTGGTGCTTCTGATGGAAAACTTGGTTCAAAATTATTTTCTGAAATACATGGCATATAAATTATATTTTCATATTTACCAGTTTCTTTATTATATTTTCCTGATCTACCTGACATTATATTTGTGTCTAAATATACTGGATAAACTGGATCTGTTATTGCTACCTTGTTATTTTTTGAAAATATATCAACTATATTTCCTGTATCACATTTTGCTCCATCTGATACGAATATTTCATCTTTTTCAATTTGAATTCCTCTTGATTTAAAATCTATATCTACTATTTTTTCTCGTAAGAAATCATATCCTTGCTCTGGGCCATATCCTTTGAAATTTTCTTTTTTTGATAAGTCATCTGCCGCTTTTTTCATTGCGCTTACACAAGCATCTGCAAGTGGAAGTGTTACATCTCCTATTCCTAATTTTATTACCTTTTTATTTGGATTTTCTTCCTGAAATTTTGCTACTTTTTTTGCAATAGTTGAAAATAAGTAACTATCTTGTAAATCTAAAAAATTTTCATTTATTTTTATCATAAAAACTTTCTCCTTTAAACCTTTATTTGTTAAATGTTTCTTTAATACATAGTTTGTTACTATTGAATAAAGCTCTGTCCCTTTTTCCCAAATATGGGAAATTAGAACCGTCCCCATTTCCCTAAAATTCTCCTTCGAATACTGTTGTGGCTGGGCCTGTCATATATATGTGATTGTCTTTTTCGTTCCATTCTATATTTAAGTTTCCGCCTAATAACTCTACTGTAACTTGTTTTTCAGTATATCCATTTGAATTACATGCTACTACTGACGCACATGCTCCTGTTCCACAGGCTAAAGTTTCTCCTGCTCCTCTTTCCCATACTCTCATTTTTATTTTGTTTTTGTCTGCTAATTCTATAAATTCTATGTTTGCTCTCTTTGGAAAATGCTTGTCACATTCTAAAATTGGACCATATTTATTTATATCAAATTCTTTTAGGTTTTCTACTATTGTAATTGCATGTGGATTTCCCATTGATACACAGGTAAATTTAAAGCTTTTATCCAATGCTTTTAATTCAAGATTTTTTACTATTTCTTCATTTGAAATCACAGGAATTTTATCTGGTTCTAATATTGGCTCTCCCATGTCTACCCTTACTGATTCTACTTTTCCTTCTTTGATATTAAATTTTAATATCTTTATTCCTGCTAAAGTTTCTACTGTGATAATTTCTTTATTTGTTAGTCCTTTGTCATATACAAATTTTCCAACACACCTTATTCCATTACCACACATTTCTGCTTCACTTCCATCGTAGTTAAACATTCTCATTTTAAAATCTGCGATTTGACTGTCGCATATTAGAATTAGCCCATCTGAACCAATTCCGAAGTGTCTGTTGCTGACAAATTTAGCTAGGTCAGATTTGTTTTGGATTTTTTGCCCAGTTTTGGATGTAGCATCTATATAAACATAATCATTCCCTAGCCCATGCATTTTTGTAAATTTAATCATAATTTTTTCCACCTTTCAGAGGTATTAATATAAGTAAGATACAATAAGTTCTCTGTCTTTTACTTTTTAAGCTACTTTTAATCCTGTATTTTTAATCTCATCTATAAATGGATTACCCTCTTCAAAATCCTCATTTTTTATTGGATGTGGTTCTATTCGCAAATCAATATTTTGTGTTAACATCATTAATTCTACCATTAGATCTATTGTATCTTCTTCACTTTCCAATATAACAGCAATATCTATATCACTATCGTTATGATTTGTTCCCTTTGCATAAGATCCGAAAAGATATACTGATTTAACTTCAAATTTTTTAGAAATTTCATTTATATATTTTTTTATAATTTCAACAATATCTTTATTAACTACTTTATTAGTCATAGTTAGCACCTCCTTAAATAACAATTCTTATTTTTCTTCTGTTTCTATCATTGTTTCTTTATCATTTTCAATTTCTGGTTCATTTGTTTTAAGTATATTTTTGAAAAGCTCTCGCATTTCTTGGATATTTTTAATTTGATTTATTGTATATTCATCAGTACATTTTTTATAAAATTCATTTTTATAGTCTTCATATCTTGCATTTATATTAAATGAGTTACAAGTAAATAATATCTTAACCTGATGTTCATCTAATTCTAATCCACATTTTTTAGCTATAATATTTAAATTATGAATTTTAGGTGAATATGGATTGTCACTATTTACTTTTGCATATATTGCTTTTAACAATTTTTCTAATACTAAATGCCCAATAAATAACGACCAAGTATATTGTTTTGCTTCATAATTTTTCATCATTGATTCATAATCTCTATCAGAACTTTCTGTCCAGAATTTTATTAACTCTATATTATCCATTACAATTCATCCTTTCGTTCATATACATTATTATTATAGCATTTTCCAAAAAAATTTACTACTATTTTTTCACAAGAATCATGATTTTTTGTTTCTATTGGTTACTAGTCAGCCTTAGTTATGAAAGAAATTGATTCTACTTTTTCTTCTTTAATATTAATTTTTAATATCTTTATTCCTGCTAAAGTTTTTACTGTGATAATTTCTTTATTTGTTAGACCTTTGTCATATACAAATTTTCCAACACACCTTATTCCATTACCACACATTTCTGCTTCACTTCCATCGTAGTTAAACATTCTCATTTTAAAATCTGCGATTTGACTGTCACATATTAGAATTAGCCCATCTGAACCAATTCCGAAGTGTCTGTTGCTGACAAATTTAGCTAGGTCAGATTCGTTTTGGATTTTTTGCCCAGTTTTGGATGTAGCATCTATATAAACATAATCATTTCCTAGCCCATGCATTTTTGTAAATTTAATCATAATTTTTTTCACCTTTCAGAGGTATTAATGTAAGATAGAATATAATTATATTCTATCTGGTGGTATTATATCATTTTATTGTTAATTTTTTAATTGCAATGTATGTTCAAAAAAATAACATTTTTACATAATTATATTGCATAGAACTTCGTAATATGGTATACTACTAGTAAATTTTTACAATTAGGAGGTTTTCGTTATGAAAACACCACTATTTTTAGGTACGGTTCTTCTTATTATCTCCTTGATTCAGGCAATTGTGTTTTTGATTCTTGGAACACTAAATGCATGTTCCTTATCATTTGCACGAAATGTTCAATATTTTGCTGGAATACCGCTTTTTGCAATAGCTTTAATACTGCTTTTATATAGCATTATTACAACTATTGGAATAGCCAGGCAGCGGACTCCTGAAGATATATACAGAATCGCTGTACACGAAATTGGTCACGCTCTGGTAGCCAATACTCTTTTCCCTAATTCTTTGGAAATAATAACCATAAAAATACGCATAAACATACGGCTATCTGTTTTTCCAACCATTACGGTATCAGGTGGGCATGTTAACTATAGCGTTACCACTTTATTTCCAACCAAGGCACATCTTCTAAAAAAAATGGCAATACTTTATAGTGGTTTTGTTGCGGAAGAATTAATCTTTCCGGATGGTCACTCTACAGGAGTATCCAAAGATATCTCGAAGGCCACTGAGATTGCCAAAGAAATGATTCTCAATGGGATGGGGCCGTTTTTAACGACCGCCACTCCAATTGGATCACAAGAATTTGTTGCGGCCTGTGAAGAATTAGCCAAAGAGGCTAAGCAAATGGCACATAAAATTCTCTCTCAAAAGCCAATTGATGAGCTTGCGCGAAAATTAGTTGGCCTCGAGACTGTCAGAAAAACTGACATTAAGGACTTCTTCGGAACCTAAACCCAATTCTAAAGGATGGTCACTGCCATCCTTTTTCCGTATAAATTCTATTATTTTTATAATCTTTATAATTTTTACATAACATCAACCTTATAAAAATTATCTAAAAATCCTACTCCCACTCAATAGTAGCCGGAGGCTTTCCTGTTATATCATAAACAACACGATTTACATGTTTTACCTCATTAACTATTCTAGCAGATACAACTTCTAAAACTTCGTATGGAATTTTTGTCCATTCTGCTGTCATGAAATCTGATGTTGTTACTGCTCTTAAAGCTATTGTGTAATCATATGTTCTTTCATCACCCATTACACCAACACTTTTAATATTTGTTAATACTGCGAAATATTGATTTATTTCTCTATCTAATTTTGCTTTTGCAATTTCTTCTCTGAATATATAATCTGCATCTTTTAATATATCTAACTTGTCTTCTGTAATATCCCCTATTACACGAATCGCAAGACCTGGTCCTGGGAATGGTTGACGATATACTAAAAATTCTGGAAGACCAAGCTCTAAACCTACTTTTCTTACTTCATCTTTAAATAAATCTCTTAGTGGCTCTACTATTTCTTTAAAATCAACATAGTCTGGAAGTCCTCCAACATTGTGATGGCTTTTTATTTTTGCTCCAACTCCTACTCCACTTTCTATTACATCTGGATAAATTGTTCCTTGTACTAAATAATCAACTGTACCTATTTTTTTAGCTTCTTCTTCAAATACGCGAATAAATTCTTCTCCAATTATTTTTCTTTTTTGCTCTGGATCGGTTACATCTTTTAATTTATTTAAAAATCTATCTTTTGCATCTACACGAACAAAGTTTACATCAAAGTTTTTAGTGAACACTTCTTCAACTTCTTCAGCTTCGTTTTTTCTAAGTAGCCCATGATCAACAAAAATACAAGTTAAATTTTTTCCAATAGCCTTGTTTATTAAAGCTGCTGCAACAGATGAATCAACTCCTCCTGATAAAGCACATAAAGCCTTTTTATCTCCTATTTTTTCTTTTAATGCTTTTACTGTTTCTTCAGCAAAAGAGCTCATTTTCCAATTTCCTAAGCATCCACAAATATTGTATATAAAGTTTCTTATTATTTCTGTTCCTTTATTTGTATGATTTACTTCTGGATGGAATTGAATTCCATAAAAGTTCTTTTCTGTATTTTGCATTGCTGCATTTGGACAATGATTTGTTGAACCTATATTTTCAAATCCTTGTGGAAGAGCTTCAACAAAGTCTGTATGGCTCATTAAGCAATCATTATTATTTTCAAATCCAGCAAATAATTTTGATGAATTATTTATTGAAACATTTGTAACCCCATATTCTCTTTTATCTGCTTTTTTAACTGTTCCACCAAGCATATGTGTCATAAGTTGCATTCCATAGCAAATTCCAAGTACTGGAATACCAAGCTCAAATATTTCTTTAGCGCACATAGGAGCATTTTCTTCATAAACACTTGCTGGTCCTCCTGTAAATATTATTCCTTTTGGATTTTTTTCTTTTATTTTTTCTATTGATGTGCTAAATGGTACAATTTCTGAATATACATTACATTCTCGTACACGTCTAGCTATTAATTGGTTGTATTGTCCATAAAAATCTATTATTAAAATTAATTCTTTATTATTCATTTTTTTATCCTTTCTTAACAAATATTTACTTACTTTGGAAATCAGAACCATCCCCTTTTCCCATATTTCTCCTAATCTTGTGTAGTTACTTCTTTTAGCACAACATCATGTGCGCTACCTTCTTTAATACTAATGTTAGAAACTAAAGTTAATCTGGCTTTTTCATGGAATTCTGGTATTGTAATAGAGCCACAATTACACATTGTAGATTTTATTTTAGCTACAGTTACAGCTAAATTATCTTTAAGTGGTCCTGCATATGGAATATATGAATCTACTCCTTCTTCAAAACTTAATTTATTTTTTCCTGTTTCTCCTAGGTCATATCTTTGCCAGTTTCTTGCACGGTTTGATCCTTCTCCCCAATATTCTTTTACGAAGTTTCCTCCAACTTTTACTTTTCTTGTTGGGCTTTCGTCAAAACGAGCAAAATATCTTCCCATCATTACAAAGTCTGCTCCCATTGCTAATGATAGTGTTATATGATAATCATGTACTATTCCACCATCTGAGCAAATTGGAATATATACTCCTGTTCTTTCGAAATATTCATCTCTAGCTTCCACTACATCTATTAAGCTACTGGCTTGTCCGCGTCCAATTCCTTTTTGTTCACGAGTGATACAAATTGAACCTCCTCCAACACCTACTTTAATAAAGTCTGCGCCTGCTTCTGCTAGGTAATAGAATCCTTCTTTATCTACTACGTTTCCAGCTCCTATTTTTACATCATTACCATAGTGAGCTCTTACCCAATCTATTGTATTTTTTTGCCATACAGAATATCCATCTGATGAATCCATACAAATTAAATCTACTCCTGCTTCTACTAATGCTGGTATTCTTTGTTCGTAGTCTCTTGTGTTTATTCCAGCTCCTACTATATATCTTTTATTTTCGTCTACTAATGAATTCGGATTATTTTTTCTTTCTTCATAGTCTTTTCTGAATACTAAATGTTCTAAATTATCGTTTTCGTCTAATATTGGTAAACAACTAATTTTGTTTTCCCATATGATGTCATTTGCTTCTGCTAAACTTACACCTTTTTTTGCACAAACTATTTTTGACCTTGGTGTCATGTATTTGTCAATTGGATCATCTAAATTAGATCTTGTTACTCTGTAATCTTTATCTGTTACTAGTCCTAAAAATTTTCCATTACTAGTTCCATCTTCTGTGATAGTTACTGTTGAATGCCCTGTTTTTTCTACTAGTGCAATTACATCTTTTAGTGGTGTTCCACTTTTTACATTTGAGTCACTGTCGATAAAACCTGCCTTGTGTTTTTTTACTCTTCTTACCATTTCAGCTTCATCTTCTATTGATTGTGAACCATAAATAAAAGAACATCCACCTTCGCGCGCTAAAGCAATAGCCATTTTTTCTCCTGAAACGGCTTGCATTATAGCTGACACAAATGGGATGTTCGCTGAAAATTTTGGTTCTTCACCTTTTTTAAATTTTACAAGTGGTGTTTTTAAGTTTACATTACTTGGTATACATCTTTCGTCTGTTAAATTTGGTATTAATAAAAATTCATTAAATGTTCTTGATACATCATTTAGTATTTTTGCCATTATTAAATTTCCCCCTTTTTAGTTTGATTTATCTATTATATCAGGTTTTACATAATTTTACAATGGCTTTATAAAAAATTTTTGCGCGCGAATAATTACACGTGACGCATAATATAATTTGAAAAAAGTTAGAATGATTTAAATGCTCCACTATTGTTCTATATCATTCAAAATTTTTGACTCTTCTAGGTTTTGCAAGTCTTTTTTTATACAATATAATTAACCATCCTGCAATTACAATTAAAATACCAATTAATACAATTTTTGAATAACTATTAACAAATCCTACAACATTTTCCCAAGATGCTCCTGCAACTACACCTAAATATACAAGTACAGAATTCCATATAGCTGATCCGCGCTATTGTTAATAATACAAATGGTGTGAATTTCATTTTAGTCATTCCAGCTGGAATGGATATAAGGCTCCTTACAATAGGAACAAATCTACAAAAAAATACTGTAAATTTTCCTCTTTTTTCAAACGATTTATTCGCTTTTTCTATATCTTGCTTTTTAAAATGCAACATATTTCCTATTTTTCCATCTACAATTTTTTCTAATCTTTCTTTACTAAAAATTCTTCCAACCCAATATAAAATAATTGCTCCTAGTGCAGATCCTATTGTTGATGAAATAATTACACCAATTATATTTATATTAGAATATGTAGTCATAAAACCACCAAATGTTAATATTACCTCTGACGGTATTGGAGGAAATATATTTTCGATTGCAATTAATAAAGCAATTCCTAAATACCCAAAATCATTCATTATATTAATTATAATTTCTTGCATATGCTCTCCTTTCAAAACTTGCCATAGTATATATGTATATTATGAAAAAAGTAATAATTGTTTGTATATGCTTATTTTATTATAAAAAAATTTTTTTATACAATAAACTACATTTTAATTTTTTATTCTCTTTGATAATTTAATGCTCATTTGCCATTTTAATATTAAATTAATAAGAACTTATAATTGATAATATTTGTTTATATCAATTATAAGTTCTTTTACTTATTATTCATAATTGCTAATTTATATATTGTTTATGCAATTATTATTTCTGGATTGTCTAATTTTATTTTATTAATTATATCTTCATTTTTTACATTGAATTTTGTTACATATCCATCTAAAGATTGTGCTTTTTCTTTTAGTGCTTCTACATCATCATTTATATAAATTTTTGCTGCTGCCTTTCCATTTTTTGCTTCTTGAACTAAGTTAGATACTGGCGAATTTCCGTCAAAAGCAACTACTACAGATGGTCTTCTTTCAAAAATTTCATAATTAAAACTTTTATATATTCCAAGCTCTTCTGATTCAGTTGATATACATACTCCATTTAGCTCTTTTTGTAATAAGATTGTTGCTAATTCTTTTGTTACTTTTTTAGGAATTATTGCATTTATTTCAAATTTTTTATTCATCTCTTTACTAATATCTATTATTGCTTTTTCATATCCTTGCATTTTATGGCCTATTACAAAATATGTTTTTTCATTATCTAATTTTTGTATAAGTGCCTTTAATAAATTTATTCCTTCATTACTTAGCACAGTTTCTCTTCCTTGTGAATTAAAACTGCCTCCTGCTATTACTATAGGGATTTTATCTTGAGGAAGTTTTACTATTTTTTCCTTTAAAACTTCTGCAGAATCTAAATTTGTATTTTGTCCAATTTTAAATTCTCTATTTTTATTTTTTTCAATTTCAATTTGCTCTTCTTCTAAAATTGCTTCTTTTATATTTCTTCCATTTAGCCATTCTTCAAATTTTTTAGATTTAATTTTAAAGTATTCTTCGTTTTCTGCCATTAAATTATCTTCTACTTTTTTCATTTTAGCTAAATCATCTTCTGTTAAATCTAATAGATTTGTTAGAGCCATTTGCTCTTCCATACAATCTGTTCCGTAAAATCCACAACCATCTGAACCTTGTACACAATTTACATTGTTTGCTAAATATTTTTTTATTGGATGAGAATTTAATGCTGTTAAATTATTTAAACGCACATTTGAAGTTAATTGGAATTCTAAAATTACTCCATTTTTTTTCATGTCTTGAACTAGTTCTTTACCTTCTTGTGTATCTACATCGATTCCATATAGTCCGTGTCCTAATCGGCATCTTGGCATTTTTTTGCCTTTTGGAAGACCTTCTTTTATACATTTTATTGCTCTTACAACATTTGATCTTAAGCTATCATTTTCTCCTGCATGTATACGAATTGTGAATCCATTGTCCTCTTCTACCGCATATTCTACAAGCTCTTTTATAACTTGTTTGAAATTGTAAATATCATTTATTTCTTCTCCAATAATATCACTTCCAACAATATATGGACTTTTTGCTGCAACTTTTAATACATCAACTCCCTCTTTTAGTTGCTCTTCAGGCATTAATGTTCTACTAAGACCTCCTAAAAATCTTAGTTTTACACCTGTCTCAGCTTCTATTTTTGGTAATATTTGATGCAGTTCTTCTAATATTTTTGCACCTTCTTCACCTTTTCTAGTAATCCATGTAACTGCTATTTCTGCATAATAAATTCCTTGATTTTTGTATTCTCTTGCTACCCAAAGTAATTTGTCTTGAAGTAAAGTATTGTTTTTATATTCTTCACTTTCAGAATCTTCTAACATTTTGTATAAGATATTTTTAATTTCTTTATTAGTTACTTTGTCAATTTTATTTTTTCTTATTGTTATTTTATTTTCACTTATTTTACCTTTTGAAAATGCATAACGATATATGTATAATTTTTCTAAGTTAGTAAATACTGCTTGACCATCTTTCATTAGAACTAAACTATTTCTTATTTTTGCAATATTTTCTTCCATATCTTTTGGATTATTTAATATTAAGTCAGCAAAATTTATATATGTTTCATCATCTATTTTTCTGATTAATTTTTTACCTGGTAAATCTTCATAAGCATATTTTCGCTCTATTGCACATCTTTGCATAAATAGTTCATTTGCTTGTTTATCTGAAAGTTTTAATCCTAATTTTTTTATGTAATAAAGAGAATATTTTATTTGATGTTTTATTCCTAATGCTATTAGATCATCTGAGTTTAAGTTTGCGTGTATGTGTGTATGTAAATCCGTTCTGAATTTATGTTTTTTTAATATATATGTTTTTATTAGTGTCTTTTTTATATCTATTTTGTATTCTTTTGTTTGAGACATTAAAGTTTTATTAATTGCTGGAATTTGTGCTTTTAGCTCTATTTTTCCATTTAAGAAAATGTTTGCAACTTTAATTCCACCTAATCTGAAAATATAAACTTCTTCATTGTCTGCATTTATACTAGCTGGAATTGTTCCTGTTATTATTTTCATATTGTTTTCGTTTTCTACAGTTTCAATTCCACAAAGCTTAGCTAGATTTGTTATTAAGTTACCTGTTTTGTGATTTGGAGTTTCTATTATATATGTTAATTCATCTTTATTTTGATTGTATAAATTTACTATTATATCTTTTTCTTTATCTAAATAAAATCTTTCAAAAAATTTCATATTTTTTACTCCTTTTTCAGAAATTATGTAAATTCTATTTTAGCATATTTTTCTTGATTACACAATACATTTTTCTTAATTTTATTGTGTTCACTCATAACATACCTCTTTTATAGTATGAGTATTTTCTTGTTTATTTATAAATATATAAATTTATTTTCTATAATAAGAAACACTATAAAACTTTTTAGTTTCGCAACATAATGTGAAAATAAATTAAGATTTTATTTTCAAAAGAAAGTAATAGGAAAGCAGCCATAGTTAAAATTTACTCCACTATAGAACTCTCCTATTATATTAAATTTAAATTGAAATATCTTTTATTTAAATTTTTTCTTACTTTTCAAATTATTTTATAGCTTTTTCAGCAAAACTATTATTTACAAGCTCTGTATAAGGAGCTCTTTTATCTAATTCTCCTGCTTCACTTATAACATCTTGAAGTAATTCAAAAGATTTCTCTTCTAATACTGGTGTTTCATTCCATGCATCTATATCTTTATAATTTTGTATAACTTTTGTAAGTAGTTCTAAGTCTGTATCAGGGAAAAAGCTTTGAACTGCTTTTGCAACATCTTCTGCTGAATTTTCTTTTACCCATTGCTGACCTTTATATATAGCATTTGTAAATCCTTGTATTATATCTTCATTATTTTGAATATAGCTTTTTTTAGCAAAATATGCTGTATATGGTATTTCTCCTGCCGCTTCTCCTACAGATGCTACGATATAACCTTTTCCTTCGTTTTGTATTAGTGATGCTGTTGGCTCAAATAATGTTACATATTCTGCTGTTCCACTACTAAATGCACCTGCCATTAGGTCAAATTTTATACTATCATCTAATGTTAAATCTGTTTCAGGATTTATTCCATTTTTCTTTAAAACATATTCTAAAGTCATATATGGAACTCCACCTTTTCTTCCTGGTATTACGGTTGTTCCTTTTAAATCTTGCCAGCTAAAATTGTCAGTTTTATCTCTTGCAACTAAAAATGAACCATCTTTTTTAGTCATTTGAGCAAACACTTGGCAATAATCTTCTTTTCCTTCATTATACACATAAATTGATGCTTCTGGTCCTGCAAATCCTATGTCTACTTGGTTTGATAAAACAGATGTCATTACAGCATCTGCTCCTTGACCTGTTGTAAGTTCTATTTGTATTCCATTTTCCTCAAAATATCCATTATTTATTGCAACATATTGTGGTGCATAAAAAACAGAACGAGTAACTTCACTTACTTTTATTATTTTAATATCAGAGCTATTATCTTTTCGATAAAAAATTGTTATTCCAAAAATCAAACTAACAATAACAATTACAGCAATTATTCCAATTAAAATTTTCTTTTTCAAAACTTTTCCTCCTTATTTAAATTTCTTAGTTTTTAGGATAAACTTTTCAAGTAAAATTACAGCTTCATACATTATTCCTGCAACAATTCCAAGAATTAATACACTTGTCATTACTAAATCTAATTTAAATACTTGACCTCCATATACTATTAAATATCCAAGCCCAGCTTTTGAAACTAAAAATTCTCCAGATATTACACCTACTAGTGAAAGACCTATATTTACTTTTAATGAATTTATGAATACTCCTATGTTTGCAGGTATTACAATTTTTGTTAATATTTGCCATTTACTTGAGTTAAATGTTTTTGCCATTTTTATTAATTCTTTATCTGTTTTTAAAAATCCATTTAGATTTTCAAGTATTGTTACAACAAGTGAAATTGCTATTGCCATTACTATAATTGCCGGAGTTCCTGCTCCTACCCAAATTATAATTACTGGTCCGAAGAGCAACTTTTGGTAAGCTATTTAAAATAACTAAAAATGGCTCTGACACTTTTGCAAAAAAATTAGACCACCATAATATTATTGCAATAAAAATTCCTAAAAGGGTCCCAAGTAAAAAACCAACTATTGTTTCATATGTTGTTACCCAAACATGTTTTAGCAAATCATTTTGTGATAAGTTCATAAAAGTATTTAATATTCTACTTGGTTTGCTTGTTATGAAGCTGTCTATTATTCCTTTATTAGCAAGAAATTCCCAAAGAGCTATAAAACCAACTATTATTAGAATCTGTGCTAAAAGAACTTCTATTTTTTGTTTTTTTAGTTTTCCTAAATATTGTTTTCTTTCATTTGATATATTTTTACTTTTCATCTACACCCAGCTCCTTCCATAATATATTAAAATAATTACTAAATTTAGGGCTTTCCCTACAATTTAAAGGCGTTCTTCCATCGATTTCGAATTCTATTTTGTGTATATTTTTTACCGTTCCTGGTCTTTTTGTTAATACTAAAACTCTATCAGACATACTTATAGCTTCTGAAATATCATGTGTTACTATAAGTGCTGTTATATTTTCTTTTCTTAATATTTGATATATGTCATTTGTTACCATTATTCTTGTTTGATAATCTAATGCAGAAAAGGCTTCATCTAATAAAAGTATTTTTGGTTTTACAGCTAATGTTCTAATTAATGCTACTCTTTGCCTCATTCCTCCTGAAATTTCTGATGGATATTTATCTTTGAAATCGTATAAGTTATATTTTTTAAGTAGATTTTCTACATATTTTATATTTTCTTCATTCTTTTTTCCTTTAACTTCTAAACCGAAAATAGCATTACTAAAAATTGTTTTCCATTCTAGCAAACAATCTCTTTGAAGCATATAACCTACTTTAGGAGAAATTCCATCTATTTTTTCATTTTCTATGTAAATTTCTCCTTCGCTTTTAGTTTCGAGTCCTGCTATTACAGAAAGTAATGTTGATTTTCCACATCCACTTGGTCCTATAATGCTTACAAATTCACCTGAATTTACACTAAAATTAACATCTTTTATAGCTTGCACTTCGCCATCCTTATTTTGAAATTTCTTTCCTATATTTTTCACTTCTAAAAACTTCTCCATATTTTACCTCCTATAAATTTATCCTAGTATATTTTATGTAAAATGGTTTAAATTTGAGAAAGAATTATAAAAATTTTTTTGAAAAAACTTTTATGTATGGCATTATTTGAGGTTTTTAGAAATTTCTATTTATAATTTAAAGTATTACTATTAAAAGGTATTTTCTTTAAACTCAAAAAGAGCTATAAAAAATATGAACTGAACCCACCCTTTTTTGGTTCAGTTCATATTTTTTATAGCTCTTTTTGAGCTCTTTTATGAAACTGATTTTATAATTATTATCGACTTATTATTGTTTAAAACTGTTCTATTTTTTAAATTTATACATTACTGTAACTGTTGTAATTCAATTTATTTATGCATAAAAAATAAATTCATAGCTTCAAAGAAATCAATTTTTAAAATTTCTTTATACGTATTGTTATCAATTCCTATATTATTAATTATCATATAATTTGATATAATATCACCTATAAAATATCGTAACAAATAATTAATAGTATTATCACTCTTATATCTAAATATATATTTAACTTTATCTATATTAATATCAGAATTATTTATTTGGTGCTGTTGTTTATATAAATTTTCATAATAAAATTCATATTCTATGGCTTTTAACATCTGGCATTCATTAAATGCTCTATTGTTATTTCTTATTTTTATAATACTTTCATATTTTTCAATATATTTTTTTGAGAATGCTTTTTCTATATAATAAGAAATAATTTCACACAAAAAACTATAACCTTTTGGCAGAATTTTTTGTGTAAAATCTAGATAATGTGCTAATTCATGAATAATCAAAAAAACATCTTCATCGTCATTTTTTAAACTAATTGTAGATACACCTGTTTGAATATCTAATTTAGATTTAAATTTAATTTCATTACTAATTATTATAGTTTTATTTTCTAATCCACCCTTTAATATTTCATAATATTTTTTATTATATCCCTCAAAAAAATTTAATGCTACATCTAACGGCTGATTAATTGTTTTTTTATATTCAAGTTTTTTGTAATTATTTGGAAAATTTTTAATTAGAAATTTTATTGCTTCATCTGTTATAGGTTTCCTATAACTAGATTCTTTCTTTATTTTTTCTATAAAACCTTGTGTTATCTCATTTTTTATCAATATTTAAAATCTCCTTCTTACCACCAAAAATTTTTATTTTCAAGTTTTTAATTTAAAGCAGAATTTCATCAACAAAATTGTAATTTTCATATTTCCTCTCAACAATTTTCACTTATTTTATTTAAAAATTTTGCAACACCATTTTCGTCATTAGATACTGTAATTTCATTTGCTATTTCTTTAATTTCTTGAACTGCATTTTCCATTGCTACTGTATATCCTGCTACTTTAAACATATCTATATCATTATAGTCATCTCCAATTGCAATAGTTTCTTTTAAATCAATATCTAAAATTTTGCAAAGTTCAATAATTGCATGACCCTTATTCGAATTTTCACTTGAAATAAAAATAAAATAACTGTCTTTAAAACAATATATTTCATCATTTCCAATTTTTATATTATCTATTTTTTTAACTTCATTAAATAATTCTTTCATTTTATCAAAGTCATTTCCGCCAAAATGAGCATGTATAACTTTTGATTTAATTATTAAGTTTTCAAAATCTTCATAAAATTCTACATTCATAGATTCTTGTTTTTTATTATTTGTATATTGACCATTTTCTGTATCAATGTATAATGTAATTCCATATTCTTTTGATAATTTATTTAATTTCATACATATTTCATTTGAAATGTTATTTAAAAATATGCTTTTTTGATTTTTATAATCATACACATCCGAACCATTTGATGCTATTATTATTTCACTTGCCTTACATTCTTTACTTATATTTTCGGTATATTTTCTTGCTCTTCCAGAACATATAATAATTCTAAATCCTTTTTCTTTTGCCATTTTTATTGACTTTTTAGTTTCTTCTGTTATTTCTTTTTTATTATTTCTTAATGTTCCATCTATATCTATAAAAATTGTTTTATTCATAAATTTCTACTCCCCAAATTACTATTTATCTACATAAATCATAATAATTATAATTTATTTCTTTTACAATACAATTCTTACCATAATTTAAGCAACTTTTATACCTGTATCTATTACTTCTTGTATGAATGGAGTTACTGCATTTTTATAATCTTTAGTTCTTATTAAGTGTGGTTCAATTCTAGTATCAATTTTTCTTCTTAATCTCATTAAATTTAATTCTTCGTCAATTATATCATTTTCAAAATCATCTGTAATAATTGCAATATCAATATCACTATTTTCATTATTTGTTCCTTTAGCATAAGATCCAAACAATATAATTGCTTCAACTTTATAATTTTCACATATTTTTTCTACATATTTTTGTATTATTTCCATTATTGTTTTGTTATCAATTGATTTTTTAACCATTTTCTAACCTCCTCAATATTAGATTTTTGTAATACTGTATATTCATCTGTGCATTTTGCTTGAAATTCTTTTTTGTAATCATCATACCTAGCATTCATATTAAATCGTGTAATAGTGTCTAATAAATCTTCTTGCTCCTCTGTAAGATCTAATTCTATTTTTTCTGCTAAATACAATAAGTCATGACTTTTCGGAGCATAAGGAGCACCTTTATTCTTTTTTGCATACAGAGCTTTTAGAAGTTTTTCGATTGCTAAATGTCCAAAAAATAAGCAATAACTATTTTTCTTACTTTTAAATAATACATTCATTACATTATAATCTTCATCAGAACTTTCAATCCAAAAATTCATTAAATCTAGGTTATTCATATCTTTTCCTCTCTTTCATTATATTATTATTATAACATTAAAGTCAAAACTTTACTACATAATAGATATTTTTTTATTTATTTTCATGTATATGTGTCAATGATGTGAAACAAACTTTTATACCAGTATCTATTACTTCTTGTATAAATATCATTCTTAACTGTATATACTACAAATTTTAGATATATTCAAATGCTGAAAAAATCAGCATTTCTGCTGATTTTTAATTTTGGTGGCTTCACCTGGAATCGAACCAGGGACACAGGGATTTTCAGTCCCTTGCTCTACCAACTGAGCTATAAAGCCTTATATGAATAATAGGAAAGATTTAGACTTTCCTATTATTTTTTATATGGCGACCCGGAACGGGCTCGAACCGTCGACCTCTAGCGTGACAGGCTAGCGTTCTAACCAACTGAACTACCGGGCCAAAAGTAAAAAATATTTAGTTTATGCTAAATATTTTTTGAAATGGTGGGCGCAATAGGGCTCGAACCTATGACCTCCTGCTTGTAAGGCAGATGCTCTCCCAGCTGAGCTATGCGCCCATTTCCTTCGACTCGTTTAGTATACTAGAATTTGTAAAAATTGTCAACACTTTTTTAAATTTTTTTATTTTAAAAAGTGTTTATTTTCTTGTAAGCCTTATAAATACTGTGTTTTTCTTAACTATTTTTTTATATTTTTTCTTTTTATAGACGCAATCTATATTTAATAATCTCTTCTTTATTCATTATTTTCATTTATTGTTTTTTATTTATTATACCTGTTAAAACAATATCAAATAATATTTAATATTGTTTTAAATGAATTGTAGAGCATTTGATATATCTTAATATTTTGTATTATATTTATTAAAAAATATTATCTATCTTAAAACTTTGTTTATCTCTTATATGCTCCAATATATATATTGTTTTATTTAATTCTTCGTATATATATCTTTTATCTTTAATATCTATTCCAGCAGATATAGCTACTAGTTGTGTTTTTACTTTTTCTAATTCATCGTGCTCTAAAAAGCAAGTTAAAATATTAAATTTTTGATTCCATTCATTGTTGATTTCATCCATGCTTAAAATAATATCGTTTATTTGGGTATTAATATCATCAGATTTTATTAGTTCTTCTTTAAGATCCGATAACTTATTATTTATCTCATTTAAGGAATTTTTTGTATAGTTTTGTAAGAATATATCACCAATAACAATACCTATTACAATAACCAAACAAATAATAATTTCTTTTTTCATACTCCTTTTCTTCCCCTTTTATTACTTTCTTTTTTTTGGCAAAAAAAGCTACCTTTACCATTTATCGTTACAAGTAATGCCTCTTCTGGCTCTATATTAAATTTATTTACTTCTTTTTTTAACCAATTATAATCTTTATTTAATATTTTTAAATTTTCATTCATTACTTTTCCATCTACAACTAAATCATATGATATGCCTTCATATTCTGGCATAATATTAAAATCTTCTGGTGTTGTTGTTCTTTTATTTGGTTTTTCTATTACACTTACTTGTCCATTTGTTTCTAATATTGCATATTCTACATCTTTTATATCAGTTATGTTATTTGATCTTAATCTTTCTTGCAGCTCATTAATTGTAAATCTTTCTTTTCGCATCATGTTTTCATTAATTTTTCCACGATAAATTAATATGCTTGGCTTACCACAAATTAATCCCCTCAACTTCATGCTTTTTAAATTTATATAAGAAATAATTAAATGCATTACTAATAATCCTAATATTGGTATTATTCCGTTAATTATTGGAATTCCAACTTCGCTCATTGGAATTGTTGCTAAATCTGCAATCATTATAGCTATTGCCAGCTCAAAAGGTTGTAATTGTCCAATTTCTCTTTTCCCCATTAATCTCATTACTACTAATACAATTATGTATAAAACTATTGATCTTACAAATGTTATTAGCATAATCTGTCCTCCTAAAATTAGAATACTAAAAAAATTATATTAATGTTATTTTAAAACAATAGTGACACATTTAAAATATTTTTAATTTTGGCATTATACTCTGCATCACATTTAATTGTTATCACATCAAATTTTGCAAAAACTTGTGCATAATGAATTTTACAAAGCTCAAACTTATATATAAAGAAAAACTTTAACCTTATTTTTAGAAAATTTCTTCATAATTATTCAAAAATACTTGTTTTTTTTCAAATTATGTGGTAAACTTTCAATTAGTCAATTTTATTTATGCATATAGGAGGTGCAAGATTATGGCAAAGTGTGCAATTTGTGAAAAAACAAAATCATTTGGAAATAAAATTTCTATAGCTCGTTCTCACGTAAGTAGAAGATCAACTAGAACTTTTAAACCAAATCTTAGAACAGTAACAGTTGACGTTAATGGAGAATCTAAAAAAGTATGTGTATGTTCAAAATGCTTACGTAATTTAAAAAATGCTTAAATATTTTAATAGGCGTTGAATATAAAGTTATACAATCACAATAACTCTATATTCAGCGTCTATTATTACATAATGTGTTTGTAGAACAATAGAGGGCATTAAAACATTTTTACTCTTTTCAAATTATATTATGCTCCACGTGTAATTGTTCGCGCACCAAATTTTGCAAAAATTTGTGTGCAATGGTTTTCTATAATAGGAAAGCATTTGTAGTTAAAATTTGCACTTATATTGAATTTTCCTATTGTACAATGAAAAGAAAAAGAAACTAAATTTTGAACTTTAGTTTCTTTTTCTTTTTAGGTTTTATGTACTTTTTATCCCAAATATCAATTTTACAAAACCTCTTAAAAACTTAGGAACTTTTTTTACTACTATTGTCATTACTACATTCCCCCCTTTTTAAGTTAACTTGCAAGCCATATTAGCCCTAATATTGCTAAAGTTATACCTATTGCAAATAGCCAGCCTGTAAGAGGAAGTAATAAAACCAATAATATCCCTAACCCAACACCTATTAAACAAACTCCAATAGTCTTTTTTAAAGCACAAAACATAATTTATTACCTCCCTTTAGTTTATTATATTATGTATATTAAATATATGTTACAAAATATCAGAAAGGAGACCTTATGTCCACAGAACAAATTGTAGAAATTATAAATATATTAAAAAAATTTTATCCAGATGCTAAATGTAGTTTGAATTTTACTACCCCATTTGAGCTTTTAATAGCAGTTATGCTTTCTGCTCAATGTACAGATGAAAG
This sequence comes from Clostridia bacterium, assembly GCA_017625035.1. Taxonomy (GTDB): domain Bacteria; phylum Bacillota; class Clostridia; order TANB77; family CAG-508; genus CAG-492. The sequence continues at coordinate 5,271 of JAGALX010000005.1, read as the reverse complement.
AGTAAATAAAACAACACCTGCTCTTTTTGCTAAATATAATAAACCCGAAGATTTTATAAACCTAGATATTTCAATTATAGAATCTATAATTCACCCTTGCGGTTTTTATAAGAATAAAGCGAAAAATATAAAAAATATGTCTATCATATTACATGAAAAATATAATGGAATTGTTCCTCGTACAATGGAAGAATTAGTAACACTTCCAGGAATTGGACGTAAATCAGCAAATGTAGTTATGTTAGATGCTTTTAATAGTCCACAAGGAATTGCAGTAGATACTCATGCCAAAAGAATTTCTAATAGATTAGGTTTATCTAACAATTCTGACCCTCTTAAGATAGAGCAGGATTTAATAAACTTAATTCCTTCTGAATATTTTAAAGATATTAATCACTTATTTGTTTGGCATGGTAGAAATACCTGTAAAGCTCATACCCAAAATTGTTCAATATGCCCTATAAAAAATTTTTGCAAATATTTTAAGACAACAATAGTAGGACATTAATATATTTTAAATTTTTTGAATTATATTATTCTCGATGCATAGTGTTACCTAAAAAAAATCTGAAATATAATAATTTCAGATTTTTTTATGCTTTAATTATTTATTTTTAAAATTTAGCTATCTAGCTCTGCTCCTATAACTTTATATTCTCCATCTACTTTTAGAACATATAATTTTAGATTTTTTGTATCTGTTGAATATGAACTTTTAACTTTTACTTTAGCTTTTATTTCAGCTATTTTTTTACTTCTATTCGATTTTTGTATAGCTGTTATTTCTTTTAAAGAATATTCTTTTGAATCATAAGAATATCTGCTTTCAAAGCTTGATACTAATGAATCTGTTGCTTCATCGATATCTTCATAATCTTCATCTTTTAGATAACTTTTTATGTATTTTTCTTCATCTTTATACTTAGTATCAAATTTTTTCTCGCCCTCTTCTTTAAAAATTATATAGCCATTTGCATCTATTAATTTTTCAAATTTATCTCCATCAGCATCTTCTACAGCCTTTAAATAAGATTTTACTAAGTCTTGTGATGTGCTTTGATTTGGTTTTCCTGACATTCCTATAATTAGAGCTAGTGCTATCACCAAAATTATTAAAACTGCTCCTCCAATAATAGAAAAAGTAATAATTTTTTTCTTTTTAGGATCCATTGGCTCCTTTTGCACAGTGTTTTTTTCTACATCCTTTTGTTCAATCTTGTTTTCTTCCATCCCTTTTTCCTCCTGTTTAAATATTTATAATATATATGAATTTTTCTTCATATTATATTAACTATTTGAAATTTCATCTCCATCATCTATAATAATTTGTTGATTTTGATCTAATTTATATTTTGGAAGTTCTGGTAGTTCGTCTAAACTTGATAGTCCAAACATTTTTAGAAATTTGTTGCTTGTTACATATGTAGTTGGTCTTCCTGGTGCATCTAATTTTCCAGATTCTTCTATTAAGTTGTATTCTAATAATTTGTATATAGTTCCATCACAATTTACGCCTCTTATTGTTTCTATTTCAGCTCTTGTTATATTAGGATTATATGCTATTATTGATATTATTTCTAGTGATGCATTAGATAAATTTGGTTTTGCTTTTTTGTCTGAAATTTGTGCTACATATTCGTAAAAATCTTTTTTTGTACACATTTGATATGTATCATTAACTTTTATTATTTCTATTCCTTTATCCGAATTATTATATTCTTCTTTTAATTCATTAACAATTTTTATTACTTCTTCAGGACTTTTTTCTAATACTATTGCCATTTCTTTTATTGATACTTCTCTTCCTGTTGAAAATAAAATTGATTCTATTATTGCTTTAGATTTTTCTTCCATTTTTTTACTCCTTTGCAGTTTATTAAATCATTCATTTGGATTTCTGTCAATAGTTAAAATTTTTATTAAAATATATTATATATAATAGATTTTTTATTTTTATTATGTTATTATAAAATAAATAATTTTTACGGAGGATAAAATAATGGATTCAAAACCAAACAAAAGAAAAAGTATTAATTTATTTTTACTTATTTTTATAGTATTAGCTTTAACCTCATTAATAATCCTAACAGTTTATTTTCTTAACAATTCTGAAGATGATAATGTTCCTACAAAAAATACTTCAAACATAGAAAATTTTTCTTCCGAATTAAATGAAAATACAAATACTAATGCTAATACTAATAATACTAACCAAACCGAAACAAATACCCTGCAAAATAATAACTCAACATTCAACTCAATTGAAAACTTTGGAGATTTTGAAGATATAAATACTAATGAAACAACTACACAAAATTCTTCTCAAACAAAAAATTTAACTTTAAATGATCACACATTAACTTTTGATAATTCTGTAGATGCTTCTATTGTACAAAACTCTAATGCTTCAGAGCTTCAAATAAACTATCCTGATTTTAATTTAAAAATGTTATTTGGCACAAATAAATCAACAACTTTTGAAAGTTTAAAAACTAATACTTCTTTAAGGAGCCATTTAGAATCAACTTATAATATCACAGTAACAAGTGCTTTAAAATCTGGAAACCTTAATGATCTTGATGTAATTATATGTACTATATCAGATACTACTGGTCAAGCTTATTTTATTATTACACCATTAAGCGATTCTGAAATATTATACTCAAAAGTTTACAATACAAGTAATACTCAAACTTTAATAGAGGATTTATCAAAACCACTAGATGAAATTTCATCAATTATATCTAAATTACAAAATTAAAATAAGTAAGAAACAAAAAAGATTATTGAAAATGTACATTAATACATTTTCAATAATCTTTTTTGTTTCTTATTTTTTATTAAATTGCTTCTTGTTGAACTTCAATATTTTCATCACATATTTCATTATCATCTTGTTTTACAATTTCTAAACTAGATATTGAAACTTCATATGCAATTTTTGTTTCTGATGTTCCATCTTCATATTTTTTCTCATATGATCTAGATTGAACTCTACCTATTATTTTTACTTCTGTTCCAACTTCTATATTTTCACAAAATCTAGCATTTCTTCCCCATGCAATACATGGAATATAATCAGATTTATTGTATGCTCTATTTACTGCTAATAATAAATCTGCAATTTCTCTTCCGAATGGTGTTTGTCTGTAAATTGGCTTTTTACAAATATAACCATTTAAAGTAACTTCATTTGATATGAAATCTTTGCTAGCTTGAATTTCTTCTTCTTGATTTTCTACGAATTTAACATCTTTAGCAAATACAGTTAAAACTAATTTATTTCTTTCATTTTGGTAGCTGTTGTATGATCTGAATTGACCTTCTACAACTATTTTTTTATCGATTGCTAAATCTTCTGATTCTAATAGTCTTTCTGATATTGTAATTGGAATTATATCTGCGTTTCCACTTAAACGAGGTACTTCCAAATCAAATATGTAAAATTTTTCTCCATAAATTTCATGACTAAATTTTTTATCGCTTGTAACCTTTCCAACCAATACTAAATGGTTATTTTCTAAATAATTTGTATTCAAGTTTTTTTCCTCCCCTTACTTGTTTATCTACTGTATTTATTCATAATGTTTTTCCTATAGGTTCCATTATACTATGTTTTTCGCGTTTTGTCTACATAAAATGTTATTTTTTTGAATATTTTTTATTTTTTGGGTATTTTTCTATTTTTTATGTTTATTATATACATTTTTTGTATTATACTGCAACCATACTGTTGTTAATATTTTCAGCCGTTTATTTTACATGTTAGAAGTAAATTAAATTTATTATTGATTTTATGTTCATTTTACATATTATTATTTGTGTTGTAAATAAGATCCATTATTGTTATTATCATTCCATCATATGCGTTTATATTGTTTTTATTTTTTTCAAATTTTATTTCTTGCATTCCTGCTAAATTATTATTTCCGTGTATATTTTCTTGTATAAAAATCATATAATTTTCTTCTGTTGCACTAGATATAGTTACAGTAGCCTTTGAGTTATAGCCATATGTTATTACATTTGAACAAATATTTTTTATTTTATCACTTTTACAATGTATGTCAGAATTCCAAAGTATATACTTAGATTTTTTTAAAATTTTATCTAAAATATATTCATTTTCAACTTTTTCATTTATTATAATAGAATCAAACTTTACGTTTCTAAAATTCTCCAAATTTTCATTATTTAAAAATATTAGCTCATTTTCATTAAATTTATCTTTCATTACATTTTTTATATTATTTTCACTATTTTTATCTGTTAGAATTCCTATAAAAAACATATAGCCTCCTAGAAACATTTTTATTAAATAGTATTATTTTATCAAATTTATAAAAAAGTATTCATTTACTTTTTTATTTGTGCTCCTGTACTATCAATGTAATAATCTGATTGATAAATTAAATCTGATACGGGTACAATTTCATATCCAGAATTTTTTATATTGTTTATTAAATATTCTAAACTATCTGCAGTATGCTTAGTTCCATTATGACTTAATATTATTGATCCATTTGTTAATTTTGAGCCTATTCTATTCCACATTTCTTCCCCTGTTAATCCATTGTAATCTAATGTATCTAAATTCCATTGTATTGTTTTATTATTTAAAGATTCTGCTGCCTTTAATACTGTATTATTATATTCTCCGTATGGTCCTCTATATAATACTGGCTTTTTGTTTGTTATACTTTCGATTTTTTTACTACACTCTTCTATTTCACTTACATTTTTTTCATATGTTAAATTATTAACATGTGGATGTGTGTTAGAATGGTTTCCGAATTTCATGTCCCGCTTCACTTATCTTTTTTACCGCTTCTGGATATTTGTCTACCCAATCACCTACCACAAAAAATGTGATTTTTGTGTTGGTTTTACTTAAGGTGTTTAGTATTGAATCTATGTCATCAGCATTCCATGCACAATTCATAGTTAGTGCCACCTTTTTTTCATCTGTTTTTACACTATAAATAGGTAGCTTTTTTTCTGTATTTGATACTTCTAGTGTACCTGTTTGATTTTTTATAAAAAAAGCGATTCCTAATAATATAGCTACTGTAGAAAAAGATACTAAATATGATATTATTTTATCTTTATTAAAAACTAAAAACATAAGCCAACCTCCAAAATATGTATTAATTAATTTTATACATATTTTGGAGGTTTATGATTTATTTTTTATTTATAATATTAAATTTGAGGTTTGTTTTCTTCAATATCTTTATTTTTGTCAAAAAAAGGTTATATAACTTATATTTA